>JAGQHH010000148.1 GCA_020431945.1 Cyanobacteria bacterium HKST-UBA02
GACGGAGCATCACCCGGCCCAGGGTGGACTTGCCGCAGCCGGATTCGCCCACCAGCCCGAGAGTCTCGCCTTCCTTGACATCGAGATCGACCCCGTCCAGGGCTCGCACGGCTCCGACCTGGCGGTTGAAAAAGCCCTTGCGGATGGGGAAATGTTTTTTGAGGCCCTTCAGGGAGATGAACTGTGTCATGCGCTCATAGTGACATATTGACATTGCTTCATGCTAAAAGCCGGGCTACTGGAGCCCGGCTTCGAAGCTGTTGTGAGTGCTCGTTCTCTCAGGTCAGGAGAGTCGATCGCTCCAGACTGTGAGTTGCTGACCGATGGCGGCGAGCAGACCGGCAAAGAAACCGGTGCGCTTGCTGTCGGCATATACCCAGCCATTCTTGAGGTCCGAGCGGATTCCTCGCCCACCGTGTCTGGTGGCGCGGGAGCTCGATGATTCGTTCTGGTGCCTGGGCCGCCTGACGAGATTGCGAGGCAGCTCGGCGAAAGAGGAATCGCTGGTGATACTGGATACGGTGAAGGCCGGAGCCGACTCGCCGTATCTTCCCCAGAGGCTTTCTTTGACCTTGTAAGGTTTGGGCTCTCTGACGAAAACGAACCAATATACAAATGAGAGTAGAAGCAGCTCGAAAGCGATAAGAACGTATGCGAACATGACCGCCTCCCGGCACGAGGCCTGTCCAGGGACACCGAAGGAAAACACGAATTGCAGCAGACGGATGTGTTTCTTAACCTTAGTCAATATTTTAACGAAAGATTACGAAAGGTCCAGAGGTTTCTAATGAAAAACGAGTTGTCAAGCCATTAATTCTACCCGGCGCAATGGCAGCAAGAGCGGGGGAAAGCGGCGAAAAGCCCATCAGTTCTTGACTATCAGGGTTTACCATATACCAGATTTCTTTATATTTCGAGAGGCTAATTGCTTTGTTGTCAAGTATTTTTTAGCTTAAGTGCTCTGTAATAAGTTATTGATGCTTACTATTGAGAGACCGAGGTAAACATGGAAGTCAGCAGTGTCGGAGTGGTCGGTGCCGGAACTATGGGGGCATCAATCGTGGTGTCGCTCCTCAGCCACGGCTATCAGGTGCTCCTGAAAGAAGCTGATGAAGAGCTGCTTGCCAAGGGGATGGCTGATATCGACAGGATTCAAAAGAAGCGGGAGAGCAAAGGTGTCGATCCGCAGACTATTGCAGATGAGATGCAGCGGCTGACCACTTCCACTTCCTGGACCGACTTCACCGAGATCGATCTGGTGATCGAGGCGGTTCCGGAGACCCTGGAGATCAAGAAAGCCGTTTTCGAGGCCCTGGACGAGCACTGCCATCTCAATGCCATTCTCGCCACCAATACCAGCAGTCTCTCGATTACCCAGATTGGCGCATTCACTTTGAGACCGGACAAAGTCGTGGGGCTGCATTTTTTCAACCCTGCTCATTTGATGAAACTGGTTGAAGTGATTCCGGGTCTCGAGACCTCCCAGGACACCGTCGAGACGGCTCTGAATCTGGGCCGTTCTCTGGGCAAGCTCGCCGTGCGGGTGGAAGAATGTCCGTCCTTTCTCGTCAACCGGCTCCTGGGCCGTTATATGAACGAGTCCCTTTTCTGTCTCGAAAACAAACTGGCGGATATCGAGACCATCGACGCTGCGGCGGTGGATTTCGTGGTTCCTATAGGTCCCCTGGCTCTCAGGGACATGAATGGCGCCGATATCGGTCTGGCAGTGGCTCGATACAACCATCAGGAGTATGGAGTCCGCTATGCCGTCCCGACCATCCTGGAGAAAATGGTGGAGGAGAACCTCCTGGGTCGAAAGACCGGCCAGGGATTCTATATATACGATCCCCAGGGCGGCAAGAAGACCGGCCCCAATCCCCGGATTGACGAGCTCATCGGGAAGAAGAAAGGCCGGAGCCATAGTAAGTCCAAGAGCGAGCTCGATCCGGTCCATCTATTCCTGCCCATGATCAACGAGGCCTTTCTGGTGATGCAAGAGCGGATTTGCTCTCCCCTGGATATCGATCCGGCATTGATGGCGGGGCTGGGCATGCGCCGGGGACCTTTCGCTATCGCCCAGGAAATCGGGCTTGCCCGTTGTCTCGAGCTCACCAACCAGGCTTTCGAGCTCTATGGCGAGCGCTTCCGTCCGGCTCCCCTGCTCAAACGTTTCGTCCACGCCCGCCGAAGTACTATTTTTTAGATCAGCAGTGTTTGCTTTTTTCGATTCACGGGCCACGTTAGTCGTGAAACAGCGAGATCCTTGCCCTGGGCGGGTTGAGGTCTGGTTGACATATTGATTGGTCGGATTTGTCGTTAGCCTGCTCGAATACCGAGACCGGAACAAAACCGGCCTCCGGGCGTCTCCCCTTATGTGGCAAGTTCAAATTTCAATGTTCGGGGTCAACGCAGATGAAGTCCAGCTTTACCAGAAAATCAGTCGCCCTCTTTATGGCTCTGTCCCTTTCGACTCCTCTGGCCTTCGCTGCGGCCCCTCTTTCGGCAAGTCAGACGAGTCAGCTCGCCAGTGCCGAGAAGATGCTTTTCGGTAGCACCAGAAACGGTACCACCGAGTCCCGCCTCGAGGCTGTGGAAGTCAATCTCTTCGGTCGCAAGAGCAGCGGTGATAGCGCCGCCAGGCTCGCCAGAATCGAGCAGGTGGTGGGCGGTTCCAGTAGCTCTTACTTGATGCCTCCCCTGGCCGGCTCTTTCGATTCCGGGGTGGAAGTCAGAGAGGCTCCCCAGGTGGTGGACGAGAAATTCAGCAGTTCTTCAAGCGGCTCCGGCGACAAGCTCGAGCAGGCGATGCTCGCCTATACCTCGGGCCGTATCGATGAAGCCGAGCGAGGCTTCAAGGATGTTCTCAGAGAAGACCCGAATAGCGCTGATGCCAATTTTAACCTGGGCGTGATTGCCGAGAGCAAGGGCAATAAGACCGAAGCCCTCCGCTATTACGAGCGGGCCAGCTCTCTCAATCCCGGAGACAGCGAGCTCAAATCGACGGTCTCCTCCCTGCGCGCGGATCTCGCCAGTGCCGAGCGCGAACGGATCGCCGAAAGACAGCAAGCCGAGCGGGACAGAGCCGAGAAGGCTAGAACAGATCGCCTCAAGCAGACTGTAGCCGATGCCTCGAGCCTCTATAAGAAAGGCGATTACCGGGGCGCCGCCGGCAAGCTCGAAGGCGTAGCCGCCCAGGCTCCCGGCGATCCGGATGTGCAGTATGCCCTGGGTCAGGCCTATCGTGGCAGCGGTGACCTCAACAAAGCACGCGATGCTTTTTCCCGGGCTCAGGCTATTGACCCTTCTAGCTCGGTCTATCGCAATGCTCTGGCTGAGCTGAATTCCAGTTCGGCGCCTTCAGCGGCTCCCTCGAGCAGCCCGATATCGGCACCGGCAGTGGCTTTCGAGCCTGCTCCGGCAGCCCAGCCGGTAGGCGAGATCACGCCCTTCAGCTCTTCGGTGGAGAAGAACGGCGGTCTCAAGCAGTCCCTCCTGGGCTCCAGGCTCAAGAGAGCCGTGGCCGGCGGAGCGGTGGGGGCGGCAGCCGGTGCCCTGATGAGCGCCAATACGAGCCGCAGTATCAAGAGCGGTGCTCTCCAGGGAGCGATCATGGGCAGTCTGCTCGGCTATATGTCGGGTCGCTAAGTGGAGGCTTTTAAAATGAATCGCCGATTTTTAAATAGCGCCATCGCCCTGTCGATCTTGTTAGCACCATATACGGTTAACGCTTCTGTCGCCCAGACCCTGGAAGGGGGAGTGTCAAAGTCCGATTCGGTGATGCGCCTGGCCCGGCCCGTGTCGGGTGCCGTGCAGGACACCAGCGATAGCATGCCTCCGGTGGCGCCTCCGCGCCGTATAGCCCGGGCACCGCTGGCCTCCGGAACCGGTCTGGTGGACACCAGCGCCTTCGCCCCCCTGGCTGCCAGGGTCTCCCGGGATAATAATCGCCTCGGAGTAGCCAGCCCGGCTCAGTTCGATACTCCCAGAGGATTCGACCTGGGCGCCGAGGCCAACGAGCGCGAGCTGAAGCTCGCCTGGGATCGCTGGCACCAGCAGTTGAGCAAAACCATTTACGATAACTGGAGCCGGGCAGCGGACGAACCCGGTAAAGCCACTCTGAGAGTGACTGTCACCCGGAACCGCACCATCTCCATCGATGTGCTCAGAACCTCGGGCTCCCGCTCTTTCGATCGCACCCTCATAGATGTAATCCAGGCTCTTTCCGGCAACCCCGGTCTGACTTTTCCCACCGGCTCCCAGAGACAGCAGGTGAGTTTCGAGGCGGACTATATGGCAGCCAGCGACGTGACTCCCGGCTATACCTGGGTGAAAAACGATGTGGAGACTGTGCGCCAGCGCTACTAGCCTTCAGTGAAGGGTCAGGCTGTCGGTATCGTTGTTTCTCTTGACCAGCTCGGTGAGAGCGCTGATCTTGGCGTTCAGCTGTTTCACCGAGTGCCATAGAAAAGCCACACCGCACCACATTACAAGGATCGCGGCTGCCGCGGAGCAACCGGCTGCGACGAAATTGTTGATATAGACCGCGTAGACGATGAGCAATGAGAATAGAATCGTCATGCTGCCGATGATCACCAGCCAGATGCTGGTCACCGGTCTGACAGGTTTTTCTTTGGCAACACGGAAGAGACCGGTTTTGGAAAGCAAGTTCTCGCCGAAATCCATGGCAAACTCCAGATGTGTTCTAGTTTCGGGCTCCCTGTCATTTATGCCCAGAATGGTGGAGATTCAGCGCCTGCCGTTGAGGAGCTTCTCCAGCTCGGCGGGAAAAGTAATGGGATTGAAAGGCTTCGAGATGATCCCTCGGGCCCCCATCTTCTCGAACTGTTTGCGGTCCTGATCGCTTATCCGGGCGGCGGCGATTATTATCGGCACCGACGGGGCCCGGTCCCTGATCTTCTCGTAGGCTACCATTCCGTCCATGGCCGGCATGCGGCTATCGAGGATCACCAGGTCCGGGTTGTGATCCCCCACCGCCTTCACCGCTTCGGGACCGGAAGAGGCCAGGACCACTTCGAAATCACCCAGGGATGTGAGTGCCAGCCGGGCGATTTTGCGTATGTCAGGATCATCGTCCACGAAGAGGACTTTCTTGGATGCCATGGTAAGTTCGCGAGCAGGGAGGCTTACGATCTATCTTAGCGCAAACTGTATCTGAAACAGAAACTGCCCGCTCTCGCGGGCAGCTTCTGCTTGTTGTGTCTGGCGTAGGAAAGCTTAGCGGCGGGACTTTTTCCGTCTTTTCCGGCGGGATTG
>JAGQHH010000149.1 GCA_020431945.1 Cyanobacteria bacterium HKST-UBA02
GCCGTGAGAAAAACTCGAGAAACTCTATCTGGATCGCAGAGGAACAACATGGCGCTCGTTTGAACATATCAATACTACTTGCATTAGTATCTACCGGAGAAAAACGGAGGGTCATAACGCCTAGGCGCGTGCCCTCCTGTAGAAATCAGATGAATCAGAGACCGAAGTCTGTCTCGATGACGAGCTTGCCCTTGAGCAGTTTCGACATCAATTCATCCTTGACCAGAGCGGTGCGGGCGCCGGCAGCAGTCAAATCCTCGTTGAGCGAGGAGAGACCGCTGATGCCGACAACCGGAAGACCGCCCCTGACCACGGCAGGAATCACCTCGGGTCCGTTGATGGGGCTTCCCTTCAGACGCCAGTCGATGAGGGCGAGCTCGAAGCCGGAACAATCCAGCTTGCTCTCCACTCCGTCGGCATCCATCAGGATCAATCCCTCGTCCGGCTCGCTGGAGAAGCGAGCCCGAACGAACCAGGTGACACCATGACCGGTCTCTTTGAGAATGCTCACCAGAAGCTCGCCCAGAGTGAGGTCGTCTTCGATGAGCAGGAGCTTTTGACAGGGCATGTCACCTCCAGACCTGCTTGTTCAGGGTCGCAGGCTGTTCGAGTGAAAGTTGGGCTGGCAGGCGCTTATCGCCTGATCAAGAATCCTGTCGAAACGGGCGTCGATACGCTCACGAGCCTCCCGGACCAGATCGCTGTGGGCATAGGTGCCGCAGAGACCGGTGTAAGCCAGATGAAGCATCTGGTGGGAGACATAGATGTGCGCAAGGAGCCGCTCCATCAGGGTCCTCATTCCCTTCTTGAACTCGGTGGGTTCTCCGGAGAGCCTGGGTCGCATGGACTTTTCGAGATCCCGGCGAACCAGGGTCATGAATTCGTCCGAATCGATCGGAAAGCTCCGGCCCAGATACTGGTTGTGCAGAGCGTCCACGGCAGTCTTGGCCGCCAGGGTGAATACGGTGAGCGTCTTGAGTTTGCTGGTCGCGACGGACATTGAATTCCTCCAGGTTGCACGAAGTTTGAATAGAGACAGGGAGGCGAGCATCATCGAAACGAAGCGCTCGCCTCCCCCGGTCTCAGAAGTGGATCCAGAAGTGGATCCAGAAGTGGATCCAGGAGTGGATCTCAGAAGAGGATGCCTGCCACGGCAGCCGTCAGCCATGTCGCCATGTTGGCGGCGACCAGGGCTTTGAAGCCCATGCGGGCGATGTCGCCACGACGCTCCGGAGCCATTGCCGAGAGACCGCCGATATTGATGGCGATGCTGCTCAAGTTGGCGAAGCCGCACAGAGCGATGGTGCCGATCACCTGAGCCTTGGCCGAGATGGTGCCATTGGCGATGTGGGTGGCGAGATCACCGTACGAGACGAACTCGTTGACGATGATTTCGGTGGCCATCATCTTGCCGACCATGAAGGCTTCATTCCAGGGAACGCCCATGAGGAGCGCCACCGGAGTGAGGACGACCCCGAAGATATCCTGGATCTGGAAGCTCCAGCCGAAGAGCGAGAGCCCGGCTCCGAGGATGCCGTTCGCCATGGCGATGAACGCGACAGCGGCGAGAACCATGATCATCACGTTCCGGGCCACTTTCCAGCCGTCCAGAACGCCGTGGGAGAATGCATCGAAGATATTCTCTCCCTGCTTCTCCAGGTTCATGTTCACCTGTCGGGCCGCCGCTTCCTTATCGGTCTCGGGCCACATCATCTTGGCGATGACGATGCCCGCCGGAGCCGACATGACGCTGGCAGCGATGAGATACATGGCGTTCATGCCCATGGCGGTGTAAGCCACGAGAACGGTACCGGCGATGGTAGCCATGTTGACGGTCATAGCCGTGAATAGCTCGGAATTGGTGAGCGTCTTCATGTACGGCTTGATGAGAAATTGACTCTCGACCTGACCGACGAAGATCGAGGATGCCGACGATAGTGCCTCGGCGCCGCTCACCCCCATGGTCTTGCGCATCACCCAGGCCAGACCCGCCACCACCTTTTGCATGATGCCCAGGTAGTAGGCGACGGCGCTGAGAGCGCTCATGAAGATGATCGACGAGCCGACCTGGATCAGGAAGACGAATTTCCCTTTCACCATGTCCTCGCCGAAAACGAAGGCAGCGCCTTGCGAAGAATAGTCGAGCAACTTGCGAATGCCGTCGCCCATGAGAGCGAAAGCATCAGTAAAGCCTGGCACCTTGAGAATCAGGAGAGCCAGAAGAAGCTGACCGCCGAGGCCGACGCCGACGAGTCGCCAGCTGATCGCCTTGCGGTTGTTCGATGCTGCGAACGCCACGAGTAGAATCATGACGATACCCAGCAAGCCAATGAGTTTTTCCATGTGTCGCCTCTAATTGTTGGTTGAAAAGTCGTTTCGACAACATGCCGCCCGCGCACCGCAAACGGTGCACGCTTGGAAACGGCAGCACAAAAAAGGGGCGGCCGGCGTGATGGAGGGTAATTCAAAGAACTCCCACCACCAGGCTCGGTCCCAGGTCATCAGGCAGACCACCTCGCCTTGCCCTGAGCCATGATGCTCTCGATCTCTTCGACCGACTTGGGCACTGAAGCAGTCAACACCTCGTAGCCATCCCGGGTGACCAGGATGTCGTCCTCGATGCGGATGCCGATACCCCGGTATTTCTCCGGGACACGCCGGTCATCGGCACGGAAGTAGAGGCCCGGCTCGACAGTGAAGATGTTGCCGGGTTTGACGGCATCGTCACGGGTAGAGCGATCCGACGGAACGTCATGCACATCGAGGCCCATCCAGTGGCTGGTGCCGTGCATGAAGAAGTCCCGGAGCTTGGGCAGATCGGCAGCCGTTCCGGCAGCCTCGGCCTTCTTGATCGCCTTGCGGGCGCCGGTGCGGGTGCGCATCTCGGCAGAGATAATTCCGAGCTCGACGAGCCCGCGCCGCAGCCTGTCAGCCGCGATGGCGTGGATCTCGTTCAGGGTCTTGCCAGGCTTTACAGCCTTGATGGCAGCCACTTGCGCTGCCAGGACCAGCTCGTAGATCTCCTTCTGAGCCTCGGAGAAGCGCCCGTTGACCGGGAAGGTCCGGGTGATATCCGAAGCGTAGCCGTGATACTCGCCGCCGGCGTCGATGAGGACCAGGTCCCCGTCCCGCAGCCGATCGGCGTTAGACGTGTAGTGCAGGACGGTGGCGTTGTTGCCACCGGCGACGATGCTGTTGTAGGCGACGGCTCGGGAGCCGTTGAAGCCGAACACCGACTCGACAACAGCCTGCAGCTGGTACTCGAACATGCCGGGGCGGCAGAGGCTCATGGCCTCCACATGCGCCATGGCAGAGACTTCGCAGGCGTAGGCGATGAGCGCCACCTCGTCTTTCGACTTGAAGTGACGCAGGTTCTCGAGGATGTCTCCCGGATTGAGAAGCGATGCCTGCCCCGACTCGAGCCAGAGCTTGCGGAACTTCTCGTCGTAGTGCGAGTTGACGCCGAACTTGTAGTAGACGCACTCGGCCTCACCGATGAGCCCGGCAAGGACTTTGGTGAACTCGCTGTCCGGATGAGCCGCATCGGCCCCGAACTGCTTGATCGCCCCCTTCTCGCCGAAGCGAATGCCGGTCCACGTCTCCATGGTCGGATTCTTCGGCAGGACGAAGAGGGTGAGCTTCTCGACACCGCCGATATTGGACAGAACCACGGCGCTGCCCTGCTCGGGGAAGCCCGTCAGATACAGCACATCGGAAGATTGCCGGTAAGGGAACTCGGTGTCGTTGCTGCGAGTCAGCTCCGGATTGGAGACAATCACAGCAACACTGTTCTTCTTGAGTCGGCGGAAAAACTTACGCCGACGGGACGCGAAGAAGTCGGAGCCGAGCTTCGGTCCGACCTGTCCCGTAAAGAGTTTGGTCGACATTATAACCTCCTGGCTCTCTGGCCTGGTTTACCCTCGTAAGGGTCTGAAAGAAGGTTTGTAAGAAGAGTCACCTGAGACGGAGGTGGCTGTGGCCACCTCCTGGACGCCATCAGGTCGACCGATCAGGCCGGTGGAGTTGTGCTCCACCGACCCAGCCAGTCGCCCTTCTCGCCGCGGCTCAGATGCTGCCGGCCACCACCGTTACGGCGGTGTCCAGACGGAGGTACTTGCGGATGGCCTCGTTCACCTGGTCCTTGGTGACCGCCTTGTAAGCGGCTCCCAGGGTATCCATGACGCCGATGCCGACTCCGATGAGCTCGTACTGGTGAATGGCGCGAGCCAGACCCAGGGAGTTGCGCATACCGACGACGAACTCACCGTAGACACGGCTTTGCTCGTCGGACAGCTCGCGGTCCGAAATGCCCTCGCTGCGGTACTTTTCCACCACCTCGCTGATCAGCGCCAGAACGCGCTCGATATTGGCGGGGTTGGTCGAAACCGTGATCTTCCACGGCGCGCCGGGAACGGTCACATCACCCAGGCTCGAGTAGATGCCGTAGGTGAGGCCTTCACGAACGCGAACCACCTTGCCGAGGCGAGAGCCGATGGTGTCATGGCCCAGCGCCGCGTTGGCGAGCTTGTACGCGTAGAAATCGGCAGACATGCGATCCACCGGCGCCGGCAAGCCGACGGCGATGTCCACATTGGCCTTGCCAGGAATCGAGACGTTGTGCCGGCTGGCCGCTGTGGGCATGACGAAGGCCGGCTTGATGATCGACGTAGCTTCCGGACCGGTCCAGGAACTCAGCCCTTCGGGCAGGAGATCCAGGATGTTGTCGGAATCGATGTCACCGACGATGGTGATCATCGTGTTGGCCGGGCTGTACTGCGCCTGATGGAAGCCGACCAGGTCATCGCGACTGATGCCGGCCAGCTCGGCGCCGAGCTCGTCGTAAGGCTTGTTGTGGAACACTGCGTCGGTCCCGTAGAGGGCCCGGCTCAGGGTCGAGGAAGCGACCCGGGAAGTGTCCGAGCTGTTCCGACGGATGAACGCCGAGAAACGAGCCTTGGTGCGATCGATTTCAGCCGCGTCGTAGAGCGGGCTGGTGATCACCCTGGCGAGCAGCTCCAGGTAAGCCGGCAGGTCCGGCACGACCAGGGTCGAACCGAAGTTGACATAGAAGTCGCCGGTGCTGAAGTGCAGGGAAGTGCCCATGGTGTTCAGGCTTTCCGCCAGGCTCTGCTTGGAGAGATCCCGGGAGCCATCGGTGAGGAGCACCGAGGTCAGCTCCGGCACCAGGGTCTTGTCGAAGGAGCGGAAGCACTCGCCGGCATTGATGCTACCGGTGACGCTCACCGTTCCGGTGCCCGGAGTGGCCAGGGCGAGAATCGTCAGGCCGTTGTCCAGGGTGAAGCGCCGGACGCGAGCGTCGAAGGTCTTGGCCTCGGCGACGCTGGTGGTGGGAGCCGGAGCGGCCACCGCCTTCTCTTCCACCGACTCCGGAATGAAGTGACCGACGGTGCGGCTCTTCCGAATCATGTAGCGAGCGGCGACAGCCTCGACTGCGGTCGTGGTGACCTCGTCGAAACGATCGTCGTAGGTCGCGATCCAACGCCAGTCAGCCACAGCCTCGCCCTGGCAGAGCAGGCTGGCGAACTTCATGGCGTCGTCACGCTGCAGGGTCGTGCCCTTGCGGTTCGCCGACTTGACGATGGCCAGCTCCTTGTCGGAGACGGAGCCCGCCTTGCCGATCTTCTCCACCTCGTCGAGGATGATCTGCTCGACTTCCGCCGGCTCCACGCCCGGGGCGCAGGTGGCGGACACGATGAAGAGCGAGGGGTCACGATTGCTCTGGGCGTAAGCGGAGGCGCTCACAGCCTTGCCCGTGTCCACCAGAGCCTTGTAGAGCCGGGTGGAGGGCTTGGAGCCGCCCAGGATCTGAGCCAGCGCATCGAGGGAGTAGGTGTCCGCGTGCTCGGCCTCCGGAACGCGGAAGCCGATCCAGACCTCAGGGGTCTGCTTGCTCGGACGGTTGATCTCGAAGCGCACCTCGCCTTCCTGCGGCGGCTCGGTGGTGTACACGTCCGGGATCGGATCCTTGGACGCCGGAATCTTGCCGAAGTGCTCCACCACCATGGTGATGGCTGCGGCAGGGTCGAAATCGCCGACGATCATGACCGTGGCGTTGTTCGGCCAGTAGTAGGTGTCGTAGAACGCCTTCATGCGCGCCATGGGCACGCCTTCGACGTCACTGCGCCAGCCGATGGTGGGATGATGGTACGGATGCTCGCGGTAGGCGTTGGCGAACAGGCGCTGATACATGATGCTGCCGGGCGAGTTCTCGCCACGCTCGAACTCGTTGCGCACCACCGTCATCTCGGAGTCGCGGTCCTCCCGGCGCAACACCAGGTTGCGCATGCGGTCGGCTTCGACCTCGAGGGTAAGCCCGAGATACTGACTCGGGACGCACTCGAAGTAGTTGGTGCGATCGAGCGAGGTAGTGGCATTGAGCAGCGCTCCCACCGGCGCGAACGTCTCCATGACGCCGGTGCCGTTGGCGGGGTTGTGCGCGTGGGTGCCCTTGAACATCATGTGCTCCAGGAAGTGCGTGGAGCCGGTGTAACCGACCCCTTCGTTCCGGGAGCCGACGCGATAGACCACCATGGTGGCAACAACAGGCGCCGCATGGTTTTCAACCAGCAGCACCTTCAAACCGTTACCGTCGAGACGGTACTCAACGATGCCGTTGAGCTCCGAGACGCGGGTAACTCCAAGGCTGCGAAGCAATTTCTTGATATCGCTCATTGTAGTTCTCCTGATACAGCGAGCTTCGAAGAGCTCGTCTAGAGTGTTTTTGTCAGGTGTGAATCCGGCGGAGGGCCAAAGCCCCCCGCCGGGTCGATACAGAGAAGCCGGGCTCAGTTGGAGCCGTTGAGCTTCTTCTCGAGCAAATCGATGGCGAACTGGAGCTGGTTGTCGCTCGCCTTCAGAGGACGGAAACGCGGTCCTTCGGGCACGACATGATCCGGCTCGATCCCGATGCGGTTGTTGTGGGCGTCGCCCGGCCAGTGACCGCTCGGGTTGTAATAGCGCAGGGAAGTGACCCTGAGCATGGTGCCGTTGACAAACGGGATGACCGTCTGCCCAATGCCCTTGCCATAGGTCTTGCCGCCCACCAGGACGCCACGGTGGTTGTCCTTGAGCGCTCCAGCCAGAATCTCGGAAGCCGAGGCGCTGTTCCCGTTCACGAGAATCACCAGAGGGCGGCTTCCCGAGAGGTTGGGGTCGCGGTCGAGGTTCTGGACGAACTTCCTGCCGCCAGCTTCCTCGGTGACCACGAAGTTCGTCGAGGTGACGCTCGAGGTGGTGGTGTGATAGCCGCCAGCCGGTATGCGGCTGCGGACCGAGACGATGTCGCCCTGCTCCATGAAAAGAGCAGCGATACGCAGAGCGAAGTCGATGCGGCCGCCGCCATTGTTCCGGAGATCGAGGATGAGGGCCTTGCTGTCCTTGAGCTCGTCGAAGGCAGCCTTCATCTCGTCCATGGTGTCGTTCTGCTCGAAGGCGGACAGACCGATATAGCCGATGTCGCCGTAGTGCTTCACGGTCACCGTGTCGACCTCGATGATCCCCCGGGTGAGGGTGATCTTTTGCTCACCACCATCCCGACGAACAACGACATCCACGGTGGAGCCGGCCGGACCCTTGAGGAGGTCCACCAGCTTGTCGATGGGGATGTCCTTGAGGTCCGTGGTGTCAGCCGTAATGAGGACGTCGCCGTCTCTGATGCCGGCCTTGAGGGCAGGTCCGCCGCGCATGGCTTCATAGACCAGCGGGTATCCGTCATCGCTGGAAGCGACGATGGGGACCTTGCGGCTGTCCAGGACAGTCTTGCCCTCGTCATCGACACGCATCTCGAAGCGGATGCCGACACCGGCGAACTCGCCCTGGGCCTCCTGCATCATGGCTGCCACTTCGGCAGGAGAATGGAGGCGGGTGTACGGGTCGTCGATGCTGCCGATCATTTCGTTGGCGGCCTTGATCGCATCCTCGTCGGTAGCGAGCTTGCCGTCATACTTGTGACGCCAGGAATCCCAGTTCTTGACCTCGGCCGGGTCATAGATCATCTCGGGAACCGTCTGCCAGGCATACTCGTAGAGCTCCGGCGGCGTCGCGAAGAAAAAGTGCTTCGCAAAGAACAGACCCGTCACGGCGACCAGCGTCAGGGTAGTGACTGCGCCGATGCCGAGGGTCTGGAGAAAACGAACGAACCAACCCCTTTTTCTTTCGTGCGGGGGTGCCAGGAAGTACATGGTGGTAACTCCTTGATACTCGTTATTTGACTGAGATCCGCATGGCAAGCCGCGAAGCTGCCAGGCTCGATCCCGATGGATACCCAGAGCCTCAGACTGGAAGGCACCACAAGCGACACCAGACCGGCAATCCGTGGGGATTGCTGATCAGATGTGAAGAAACGTCTGCGCTTGTTTTAGGGTGCTTAGATAGCTCTGAGCGAAAAAGTAGAAGATAGCTATACGCTAGAGAAGATCGTTCTAATCAAGCAAGTTAACTGAAAGACATTCTTGACCGATCATTTAGAATTCTCCAATAAAAACTTGCTGTTCATGATGTTTTCTGAATTTCACTTTACTTTCTGAATTCATGAATGAATCTGTTTCTTGGCTGATACTTTGAAAAATCCCTGCACCAGGACCATTTTGGAGTTCCTAGCGAGGTTGCGTGAATCGCTGCTATCCGAGCCAGCTTTCGTTTTCTTAAACTAGCCTGAAATCCAGTTGTCAAGAAGCATGCAGGAGATTAAGCGGAGAGCAACAAGGTAAACCGGTAGCTTCACAGCTGGCCCAGCCCGAGCGACCGCAATTTGGAAAAAAGTGCGAAACAAGGCTTCCTTTGCAGCTATCTGACAACAAGCAACAGTGCTAGGAAGACCGTGATTCATTGAAACTTCCCTTTCCAAGCCGAGAGTAGCGTCAAAAAAACCAGCTGCACCAACCACCAGGAGTACCTATCATGAATGTAGTCGAGCTTTCTCCGGGCTCCAGGCTTTCTCTGGCTCAACAGCGCGAGGTTCTTGCCAGTGCTCTCAAACAGCCCGATACGACCTATCTCGTTGTGCCATCGATATCCGTCGCACCCGAGGAGATTCGCTTTATCGAGCGCGCCATCATAGGCTACGAGCACCGGCTCTTATGGCTGATCAATCGTGCCCTGACAGGCAGGCGCGTAATCTTTGTCTCATCCATGCCCGCTTCGCCCCTGGCCTGCGGACATATGCTCACCTGTGCCGCCATCTGCGGACACGGAAACATCTCACTCGAAACGATCTGCCTGGAGGACGGTTCTACCCTGCCCCTGGCCGAAAAGATTCTCTCCCGCCAGGACTGGCTCGAGCGCCTGAAAAGACTGCTCCAGGACGGCAAGAAAGCTGTGCTGGTGCCGTTCATGGGAACCGACCGCGAGTTTCGTCTCGGCCAGACCCTGAACATTCCGGTGGTCGCCACCCCCGGCGAGCTGTCTTACCTTGGCACCAAAAGTGGCAGCAGAAAAATCTTCAGACGTGCCGGGCTGGATCTTCCCGAGGGCTTCGAAGATCTGCGCGACGAGCCGGATCTCATCGAAGCCGCCGAATCACTCTGGCTGGCGGACCCGACAAGACGACGCCTGGTAGTGAAAGTCAACGAAGGCATCTCCGGATACGGGAACGCCGTGATCCGGCTACCCGCCGAACACCCTTCCCGGCTCTCGAGTCGATCGCGACGCCGCATGCTCGCTGCTTCTCTGTCCGGGCTCGAATTCCAGACGGAACTTCAGGACCGAGAATCGTTCATGTCGAGATTTGCCACTACAGGTGGTGTCATCGAAGCCTTTATCGAAGGCGTCCAGAAGTCTTCCCCCAGCGGCCAGGGTTTTATCCATCCAAACGGTCCTCTCGAGCTGCTCTCCACCCACGAGCAGATTCTTCACGGACCCGATGGAATGGTCTTCGAAGGCGCCGTCTTTCCTGCCCTCAGG
>JAGQHH010000150.1 GCA_020431945.1 Cyanobacteria bacterium HKST-UBA02
CTCCGGTGCCACCCGGCCTCTCAAAGAAAGAGAGCGGCGAAAAGCAACGGCATCGTCACCCTCGATTACTCTTATATTGATTGCTCTTATATCTGGTGTCATCGGATCAACTCCTCGAGAATATTACTAGCCGTTGCGTCCGGCAAGCTCGCTGACGATCTCTTCCCATTCGATCCCTTCGCTTGCTGCAAGGACCGAGACGAAATAGAGCAGATCGGCAATCTCCCAGCGGAGATTGTCCCTGGACGAGAAGGAGACCACTTCATATGCTTCCTACATGATTTTCTTACGGAGCTTGTCTTTATTGGAAAGAAGCTCTCGGGTGAATGAGGGCTTGCCGCTTTCAGGCGAAGTCCTGGCTCTCTCTTTGACAAGCTCGAAAAGAGCCGGAAGATCGAAGTCTCTCTTCGCACCGGCACCGAAACAAGAATAGCTTCCGCTGTGGCAAGCCGGTCCCGTCTGCTCCACGGTAAAAGTTATCGTATCGCGGTCGCAGTCACTACGACAGGAAAGAAGGGTCTGGACATTACCTGAGGTCTCGCCTTTGCGCCAGATCTCCTGCCGGGAGCGGCTGAAATAAATCCCCTTCCCTTCGGCAAGAGCCAGGGCCAGGGATTCTCTCGAGCTGTATGCCACCATCAGGACATTGCCGAATCGGTCTTTGACGACAGTGGGGATAAGGCCGGCACTGTCGAAGACAAGTCCATCGATGACAGCCTCGCTCAGGTCAAGTTTGCCAGTATAGAGCGCCATCCCGACCTGGACATCCACCCCCATGGCATCGAGGGTGACCGCCTCCTGCGTATCCCGAACACCACCGGCGATGGTGAGGGGACGCTCCACGGCATCTCTGAGCTCGGCCACCGCCCTGGTATCGACTCCGGTGAGGGACCCTTCGCTTTCCACGAAGGTGCTGAGAAAACCACTGCAATACGGGCTCAGCCGGCGTGCTCTTTCGATTACCGACTCACCGGTGGAGGTGGTCCAGGCGTTGTCCACGACCTTATTGTCTATCTGATCAAGTGCCACCATCACACGCCCGGCAGGAAGCCTGCTGAGAAATTCGGGCTCGGCGGCGGTGCCGATGATCACCCGGCGGGCCCCGGCTTTGAGTACATCCCGAACGCTTTCCTCGTCTTTGAGCCCGCCACCGACCCGGACATCGGCATTCCGGCAGATCTCTCTGACCAGCTCGCGATTATTGCCACGACCCATGGCCGCGTCCAGATCAATCACAGCCACCTCGCCATACCGGTTGAACTCCCGGGCAAGCTCCACCGGCGAGCGCTCGCTGGTGAGGACATGCTCGCGACCGCGTCTCAATTGCACGGCTTTGCCATCCATGATGTCGATGCTCGGAATCAGCATAGTCTTACCGGTACTCCTTCCCTGTTCAGGGCTTCTTTGATCTCGTCTACGGTACATATCGAATAGTGAAAAATACTGGCAGCAAGAGCAGCGTCGGCGCCGGCGTCTCTGAAAACCTCCACGAAACATTCGGCACCGGCGGCACCACCGGAGGCAATAACCGGCACCGGCAGGCTCGAGAAAGTCCGGGTCATCTCGATGTCGAACCCCGCCCGGCTGCCGTCACGGTCCCAGGAGGTGAGCATGATCTCCCCGGCGCCACGCTCCACGCACTCCCGTCCCCACATAAGAGCGTCAAGATCAAGGGCCTCGCGGCCTCCCTTTATAAGAACCTGATATGGTGAGACCCATTCCCCGGTGAGATCCGGCTGCCTTCTGGCCCTGGCGTCAATAGCCACCACGCAGCACTGGGATCCGAAGGCGGTGGCGATCTCATTGATCAACTCGGGTCTTCTGACGGCAGCGGTATTGACCGAGACTTTATCGGCCCCGGCAGAAAGCAAGGCCTCGACATCTTCGATGGAGGATACGCCACCACCCACGGTCAGGGGGATGCTAAGCCTGCCTGCCACCCTTGCCACCAGATCGAGAGTGGTTTTCCGCTCTTCTGTAGTCGCGGTTATATCGAGGAACATTATCTCGTCGGCACCGAGCTGTTCATAGAGAAGACTGAGCTCCACCGGGTCACCGGCGTCTCTGAGGTTCTGGAAATTGACACCTTTCACTGTCCTGCCCCCGGCTATGTCGAGACAGGCGATGATCCTCTTGCAGAGCCCTGTGGCGATGGTAGTGCTCATGATGCCACCTCGAGAACAAATTGATTGAGCCAGGAAGAAAGCAGGCTCATGCCGAATTCACCACTTTTTTCCGGGTGAAACTGAAAGGCGGTGACATTGTCTTTGAGCACCGCCGCGCAGAAGCTCCGGTAGTATTGCCCGCGGTAGAGAACGATCTCTTTCTCAAAAGCTTTCTCAGGCTCGGCAACAAATGAATTGACGAAATAGACATAGCCGTCCGGATAGCTGTCCTGCAATTCGGGTCTGGTGGATTCGACACGATTCCAGCCGATCTGGGGCACTTTGCCTTCGGTGAATCTTCGCACCTTGCCGGGCAGCAGACCAAGACCGGCTATGCCGGGGGACTCCTCGCTTTCTTCGAAAAGAACTTGCAGACCGACACAGATACCCAGAAAGGGCACGCCGGATTTAACAAGCGACACAAGTCTGCTGTCCAGATCTCCCTGTCTGAGCCTGCTCATTACAGTACCGAAAGATCCGACCCCGGGCAGGATAATTGGACGGCTCCCATCCGGCTGGTTGTCCTTGTTCACTTTGTTATAGTTCACGCCGAGCCGCTCCAGAGCACGATAGACACTGCCTGTATTGCCGCCGGCGGCATCGATGATATCGACGGCAGGGGCGTATCCGGTATCAGTTCTCATCGAGGACTCCTTTGGTGCTCACATACTGGTCGTCGCCGATCAGAGTCGAGGCTGAGCGCAGGGATCTGGCGAGCGCCTTGAAAGCAGCTTCCACGGCGTGGTGGTCGTTGTCTTTATAGAGACAGTTGATATGCAGGGTGGCTCTCATGCCGTCCACGAGCCCCTTGAAGAATTCCCGGAAAAGATTGGGATCGAGAGTGCCGATGGGGAAATTGCCGAAACTCATATTGAAAACGAGATTGCGCCTGCCGCACAGGTCTATTGCCACCTGGACGAGAGTGCCGTCCATGGGATAGGAGAAGCAGCCTGCTCTTTCGATCCCCTTGAGGCTACCCAGCGCCTGGAAATAGGCGTCACCGAGAACGATACCGACATCCTCCACCAGGTGGTGGGGATCCACCTCCACATCGCCGCTGGCTTCCACTATCAGGCCAAAACGCCCGTGACAGGAGAGAGTATCCAGCATGTGATTGAAAAAAGGCACCGGGGTCTCGATGCTCCTTTTGCTGGCGTCATCGAGATCGACTTCGACAACGATACTGGTCTCGCGGGTGATGCGCTCGACCCTTGCCCGGCGTTGTCTGGTTTTCAATGAATTCATTTCGTCTCTCCGTTCTGGCTTGTAGGAAGCATAAAAAGTCCGGCAAGAGCCTCGCCGGAGGGAAGCAAGACCTGGGCACCGGCATCGGTGAGAGCGGCGCCTGCGCCACTGCTGGAACTAAAACCGAAAGCAAAGAGCCCGGCAGCCCGAGCTGCCTGCATATCGTCCACAGAATTGCCGACATAGACTCCCTGGCGAGCGCCGCTGTCGGTGAGAGCCTTGAGAAGATAATCAGGGCTCGGTTTGGCTGCCAGACCGGGCACGTCGTCGAGACAGTAGACAGCTTCGAAGAGCTTATCCAGCCTTTCGCCCCAGACCGGCTCATACTCGGCCCGGGTGCGCCCGGTGACTATGTAGAGGGGATATTTGCGACGCAGTGAATTCAAAATCGCAGTATCGATCAACATGGTCTCGCGCTCGGCGGCGATGGATAGATAATACGCCACTCCTTCCCGGGCGATTTCAGCAAGGGGGATCTCGACATCCCGGCGACGAAGGAGCTCGGTGGCGGCCACCCAGTCGTCGTTGAAGCCACCCTCGAGGCGGAGGCTGTCGAGCTCGCTCTGCAAGAGCTCCCGGCCGCTATATCGGCTCACCAGATAAGCCACCGTCTCGTCGAAACTCTCTGTGGTATCGACCAGGGTGCCGTCGAGATCGAATAGAACCGCAAAGTCCCTGCCGAACTCTTCAAGGGTCTTCCGGTAGAGATCCATCTCGGCGGCTGTCCCCACCGATACACGGACATAGCCCCACATGGGATCTGGCTTGCTATCGGCAGAGCCGGCATAACCAAAGACGCTATTGCTTCTATTGCGCAGAAGAATGTTCTTCTGCTTGAAAAACTCGCAAACTGACCCGGCTAGAAAACCAGCTCCCAGAAGACCGAAATTTGCCCGGGTCTCCCTCATGACATAGCCCTGCTCATTCGTGTCCCTGGTCATTTGTTCGCGAAGGGAGACAGTCTCCTGGACTCTTTCAACGACCGAGTCTTTCTTGGCAAGCAGGCGCAGGGCCGTGAAAACAGCAGCCGAATTGACGCTATAGGGAAGCTGTACCCGGCGGATATAACCGAGCAATTCCGGGTTGCCGGCAATGAGCCCGAGACGCAGACCGGCCATGCCCCAGGCTTTGGAGAAGGTTTTCAGAACCAATAGATTCTCGAAGGTTCCGATCAAGTCGATGACGCTCTCGCCGGCGAACTCTCCATAGGCCTCGTCGATCACAAATAGAGTCTCCGGGTAGTCACTGCACCAGGTCTTGATCTGCTCCCGGGTGAGCATGCTGCCGGTGGGATTGTCCGGCGTGGCAAATATGGCCAGGCGAGGCTTGCGGGCCAGGGCCCGGTCGAGACCTTCGATATCGAATTCGAGATCCGGCAACACATCCACCTGGTCGAGGATGGCACCGGCAAGCAACAGACAGTGCGGAATCATGACGAAACAAGGTTTTGAAACAAGCGCTGAGTCTACGCCGGGCTCGATAAAAGTATTGGCGGCAAGCGAAATGGCCTCGTCACTGCCATTGGTGAGCATCATAGACTCTCCAGGGATATCCAGAACCCGGGAAAGACACTCCATGAGCTCGCCATATTCAGGATAAGCGCTCACCGAAGAAGCCGGAAGACCCTCCGGATAGGTACACTCGACCGGGCTGGTGGATTCGTTGAAATCCAGACGTATCGACCCGAGCCTGCCTTCAGCCGGGGCGCTGTATGCACTAACCGAAAGCACCGCCTTTTTGGGAAGGATTCCTCTGCTCTTCACGCTGCTTCTCATATGACTATCCTCTCCAGGCGGTATTCGAGTATGTCCCGGGCACCAAGGGCGACGAGCCTGGGCACCAGGGCCGGAACATCGGCTTTCGGCACCGCCACTTTCACCGCATAGCCCTGCTCGCCGTATAGCTGGCAGACAGTCGGTGCTTTCATACAGGGAAGATCTTTGACGATTCGCTCGAGATCGGCGGATGAGACGTTCATCTCGAGCAGCACTTTTGCTCGCGCTCTCAGTGAGCTCTCCATGAGCATCACCATCTCGTCCAGTAAGCGTTTCTTGGCCGGATCCGCCAGAGCCTGACGGTTGCAGATGAAACGGGTGGTGGAGCGCAGCAGCTCATCGACTATGACCAGGCGATTGGCCTGAAGGGTGGCACCGGTAGCGGTATTGTCCACGATCATGTCGGCATCTTCCGGTGGCAGGGCCTCGGTGGCGCCGAATGTCTGAAGATAGATCCCCTCGATACCTGACTGCTCTATATAGCTAGCTGTAAGCTCCCGGTATTCGGAAGCGATCACTAGAGGTCGTCCGAGCTCGCGATAGCAATTGCCTTGAAAGCCGGCAAGATTCTCGGGCACAGCCGCCACTATCCTTACGGGATCGAAGCCCAGATCGAGCAGCTCCACCACATCGGCCCGGCGCTCTTGAATCCAGTCGTAACCGGAGAATCCGCAATCGTGCCGTCCCAGAGCCACCAGCTCGGGGATGTTCTGGGCTTTGAGCATCTTCGCCCGCACCCCGGGATTGTTTTCGGATGGTCGATAAGACCGCCCGGAGCGCGAGAAGTCGAGACCGATCCGGCCGAGAAGATCCAGGACCTTTTCCTGAATTCGCCCGGTAGGGATGACCATGCTCAGGAGCTTCGAATCCGTTGTAGAAACGGGTGAAGCTTCGAGCTCGATGTCCTTTTTAGATGTTCTTATCCATATTGTCATGAAGGTTTTCCTTAAAAAAAAAAAAAAAA
>JAGQHH010000151.1 GCA_020431945.1 Cyanobacteria bacterium HKST-UBA02
CCGTCGTATTGGAAGGCTGTTTGATGCTTTGCATAAGTTTGGTCCTCCGCCTGGATGTCGACAAATGATTCCAGTAGGCGCCAGCTACTTTAATTTTATAATGATACGATATAGCTTTCCACCCGGAAGAATTCATCTAGGAGTTCGGAGGAACTTATGAAAAAACTGAGGACCGCCATCATGTCTTTGATCATTTTCAGCGCCTTTGCCACCGGCGGAGCCTCAGCCCAGGGAGATGGCTGGCAAACCATCGAGGTTCCCGGCGTACCTGTCAAGTTTTCTCTGCCCGAACCAGTCAAGATGAATGAAGAAGCATCTCAGGGTCTGGTGGTCTACGCCGCCCGAAAAGAAAAAATGTCTTTCAAAGTGAGCGTCATGAAGCGCAACCTCGAGGAAGACAAGGCAAAGGGGCTCACCGACGAGGCGGTGCTCAAGATCTTCGCCACCAGGCTTCTTACCGCCAGCAAGCAAATGTTCGCTCAAATGGGCTTCCCCACCGAATTCAAGCCCACTGTCGACAAGCTGGAAGGCCACGGTCCCCTGGAATATGTCGGACAGGTCGGTAAAGCCACCGTCACCAATCGCTTCTATATCAACGATCAGGGAATCTACTGGCTGGAGGCAACCACCCAGGACCTCACCAATCAAGACTACAAGCGCTTCCTGGACTCGTTCAAAATCTAGCCTGACCTGTGCGGAGTATGAATCTCCAGGTCAAGCTAACGATGTTGATTGCCGGTATGGCCGTCTTGTCATGCTCGGCCTGCTCGTCCGAGCGGGCCGAGAAGAGCACTACCGGTGACACCAGCGAATCAAGCGATTCGAGCGAATTGACCGAACGGGAGGAGCTCGATCGCTATGTTCTGGAGCCGCCCAGGCTCAGCTTGAAAGAGGCTATGTCGACCTATCTTCCGGCAGCCAGATCTGACGGCGCCCAGATCCGCTCTGCCGATTATCTCGAAGCCGGTATAAAAGCGATGAATCATCGTGACTATGAGTCAGCGGAGCTGATTCTCTGCGAGTTGATCAAGCGCGATCCGGAAAATGGTAAAGCCTATCAGGAGCGGGGAAGAGCCCGCCTCAACGGGGTCAATCCCCGGGACAGCGAAGCTCTCGAGGACTTCAAAGAAGCCCTGAGGCTGGGAGTCAAGGATGTAGTCCTCTATGACAATCTCGCCCGGGTCTATGACGGCAAGAAAAGCCCGACCAGGGCCATCGCGATACTCAGCGAAGGACTCGGGCAATTCCCCCGGAGCTGCTTGCTCCTCCAGAACCGCGCCGCCCAGTATCTGGAGCTCAAGAATGTCGAAATGGCGATTGCCGACTATAACAAGATTCTCGCGATCGATCCCCGGAACTCCTATATCTATCTAGTGCGGGGACAGCTGTTCGAATCCCTTGGTCGGGATCAAGAAGCCCTGTCCGACTATAAGAACGCCATCACCTACGAAAGGAAGTCCATACCGATACAGCTGGGTTTGCAGCTGCGCAAAGCCCGGGGCGTTCTTCTCGGCAAGACAGGCAAGCACAAAGAAGCCGTCGATCAGCTCGGCGAGGCAATAGCGACGGACCGGAGCGATGACGAGGCTTACCGGCTCCGGGGGCTCGAATATGAAGCCCTGGAAGACTATCCCAGAGCGCTTTCGGATTACGACAAATCCATCGAGCTGGCTCCTGATTTCGCCAGGGAGTCGTATGTCTGCCGGGCCAGGGTCTACGAATTGATTGGCAAAAAGGACCAGGCCGCAAAAGACCGGGAAAAGGCCCGGCATCTCAAAGAGACTCCGGCGGAGCGCCCGGTTTATTGATCCTGCTAAAATCTAGCGGTTTGTTTCAGGACGACCCGATTTCCAGATGCGCCTGCGGACCGCCTTTTCGATCGCTCTTCTTCCTCTTTTGCTCCATGCCTGCCATCAGGAGGAAGAGGTCAGATTGCCCGATACCACTGGCAGTGCTACCGCCGGAGACACCAGAGAAGATCTCGACCTGTTCACCGGTCCTCCCATGGAATCGAAGGAACAGATAATCAAGCACTATATCAGGCGAAAGAGCAAGAGCGTTCCGATTACAGCCGCCCAGTATCTCGAGGCAAGCAATGCGGCCATCGATGTCAACGACTACGAAGCGTCCGAGCTGCTCGCCGATGAATCGATCAAGCTGGATCCGAGCAATGCCCCGGCCTATCTCCTGCGCGGTCAAGCCCAGTGCAGCACGTTGAAAGGAAAGTACGAAAATGCCCTGGTCGATGTCGAAAAGGCCAGAGACCTCGGGCTCAAGGACCCCGATCTCTATATGACCCTGGGCAAGATCTATGACGGACTGGGAAGAACTCGAGAAGCGATCGATTCTCTCAGCGAAGGAATAGCTCTCTATCCGGAGCTCAGGAAGCTCTATAAAAGCAGGGCTTCGCTCTATCTTGCCCTGGGAGAAAAAGAAAAGACCTTGCTTGATTACGACCGGATCCTGAAAATCGATCCCAGGGATTCTCTCTGCCGAATTATGCGGGGCCAGCTCCATGAGACCACCGGCAAGAACGAAGCTGCTCTGGAAGATTACAGGCTGGCGGCCAGACCGGATCCCAAGGAAGGAAAAATCCCCAAGCGCCCGATCGCCCTCAAATCGAGAGCGATTCTCCTGGACAAGCTGGGCAGGCATCAAGAAGCTGTCGCCGATCTCACCGCTGCCCTGGCTCTGGACAGACAGGATGACGAGTTGCGCCGGCTCCGGGCAGTGCAATATACCGCTCTCAAAAAATTCGATCTCGCCCTGGCCGACCTGGACGAGGCCATCGAGAATGGTCCCGAATTCGCCCAGCAAGCCTATCTCGATCGGGCCACGGTCTATGAGCTCACCGGCAAGTCCGATCTCGCCCAGAAAGACCGTCAGGCAGCAAGCCGCTTGAAAAAGAAGCCGGCGGAGAGGCCTCTTTTCGAACTCAAAGAAAACCAGTAGGACTATGAGAGGAAACTCACCTGCAAGCTCTTTACTACAGGAGTTTTTCTTATAGATTAAAGTAAGTCTTTCACGCGAGGGAGCCGATGGCCAATTTCAGAAAACCGCTCAACACCCAGGAGCTTGTCAGCTACGCCGTAAACAACAAGATCGATGTCGCCTCGACCACGGCTCTGTCCAATTGTGGCGTGTTGAGACCGCCCGGTCAGGAACCCACCGCTCCCATAGAAGATTCCGAGGTTGAAGGAGCTACCGGAGTCTCGACTCCCGAGCCCGAACCGACCCCTGCCCGGGCGATCAAGAAGGCTGTCAGGCCGACCATGATCCTGAGCGTCGACAGAGTCTCCGGCGAACGCCCCCGGAAGCTCAACGATGTCCTAAGCAATCAGAAGAAAGCCCCGAAAAAGCCGGCAAAGACCATGCTCGAGATTTCCAATCCGATCAATTCTTTCTCGTCGGACAACAATTCCACCGCCTTCCATTATTTTTCCGGCGCCGCCGAAGGCAAGACCTATACCGCCGAGCTTCGCTTCCGCAGCCAGTTCGCAGCAGAAGAGAGCACAATAGAAGAGAGCTCGAATGAGACCCCCATCCCTGCCGCCGAGGCTGCCGAGCAAGATCAGTGGAACAGTCTCACCGACTTCTCGCCGGAGCCCATGGACTTCTCTCCCGATCATGTCGATATGAATTCTGTCGACATGAATCCCGAAGTATCCG
>JAGQHH010000152.1 GCA_020431945.1 Cyanobacteria bacterium HKST-UBA02
TGCCCTGTGGCTTCTCCGGCAAGCCACTCTCCTTCGATATGAGAGACGATATGGTGATTGCTTTCCCCGGGCCTCAGGGTCCCGTATGCCGCCAGGCGGTGGGAGGGATTGTCCAGAATTCGCTCGATCGTTTCTTCGATAATAGTTGGGCTTTCGTCAGCCGGCTCATGCCCCATCGCCTGCAGGGATTCCCGGAGGTCCTTCTCGGTGTCTTTTCCAGGCCGGCGGCGCCAGCGATTGTGTGATTCGAGAAGGTTCAACACAGGGGTCAGCCGGATCACAGGGGATTGATGATCAGATAAGTGGAAACTGCCGCCACCGTTGCCCAGATCCCGGCTATCAGAGGCGGCCAGACCATGAAGCAACGAGTGTCTTTTTTGCCGCTTGCATAGGCGAGCATATAGAAAATGGCGGCTAGACCGGCGGCGACCGGAAGGGCAAATTTCTGGGTGAGAAGGATGATGGTTGCGGCTTTGCAGAAGGTGAAGGCAAGGCCTTCGAATTTTTCGCCCATTTCTCTGGTCATGGCTCTATCCTCGTCTCATCAATATTTTCGATTGCCTTATCCGCAGTGATCATCTTTTGCGGCTCCTGGTACATATAGCGTATCAGACGAAACATGAGGTACGCTGTTCCGAAGCCCAGGAAGGCCAGGAAGAGCAGAGGCGGATTCAGAGCCAGGGTCCCGAATATGGAAGAGCAGGTTCCCACGGCGGCGGCTACCACCATGATCACTGCTAAAAAGAGCGCTGCTACGCCTTTGCCCAGAAAGACCAGGACCCGGCCGGTGGTGGCAAGCGCGCTGGCAGGCTTTTTCTCGCCCTCGGGCACCGTGGGAAGTAGATTGCCATCCTCTACGTCTTTGCGGGCCTGGTGGCATTTCTCGCAGAGATCCGAGTCCGGCTTAACCGGTTGACCACACCAGTCGCATAGTGGCATGTCCATAGTCAGGCGGTCTCCTTCTTTCTGGATCTGACAAACAACCCCACGGCCATGGCGAGAGCTATCTCCAGGCACAGCCACTGAGCCAGGGAGAGCCCGGCCACCACTTCGGTGCGTTCCCGGAAAAACTCCAGAACAAAGCGCCCGCTTCCCCAGGCGATCAGATAGTATCGGAAGAGATCTCCTTCTCTTCTTGATTTGATCATTCTGGTGGCTAGAAGAAGAGAGAGGAATATGGTCAGGGACCAGGCTGCCGAATAGAGCTGGGCCGGATGCCGTAAGGCTCCGTCCTGATACACCGCCCACGGTATCGAGGCAGCGGCCGCGCCGCAGCAGCAGGAATTGAAGAAACATCCGAGCCGGCCGACGAATTCTCCGAAAGAAAGAGCCAGGGCGAAGCCGTCACCGGTGGAGCGATTGACGCCAAGGCGTTTTTTGGCCAGCTCCACGGCAAGCCAGCCGAAGAGGACGCCACCGGTGATGGTACGGCCGTCAGGATGGGCGAAGAGGCTGAGAGGATCGAGACCGGCGCCGGCAAGAAAGAGCATGCGGGTGAGCTTCGCCCCCACCACGCCCCCGGCAAGACCGGCAAGCAATATAAGCACCGTACCCTTCTTCTCGAATCCCCGGCGCAGGGAGCAGATAAAGAAGATAGCCATACCGGAGAGATAGGCCAGGAAAGTAAGAACGGAGCCTGTACTGAGGGCGGGGATCATGTCGAGCAGCCGACCTCTTTCTTGCCTGACAGAGCCCTGACGTCGAGCCCCTGTCTGTAGAAGATGTTATAGGTATCGAAGGGAATGATCCGCCCGTCGGTATGCGCGATATGGACACAGGAGCGTTTCACCGAACGCATATCGAAATTGTGCGGATCCAGAAACTCCATGATGATAATCCGGAAGATATTCTCGTAAGAGAGCTCGCCGGGATGCTCCAGGCGGGGCAGGCAGCAGAGCAGGTCGCCCACGGCATGGGAAGTGCTGCCTGGTGTCTGGTTGAGAGAAAACAGATTGAACAGACGCCGGCGAACCGCTTCATCGGCTTCATATCTGATGGTATTGCCAGCGCCACCAAGAAGGACCTCTTTGCCGATCAGACCGGAAAGAGGCACTGTTTTCCCGTCCCCGGTCTTGAGGGCATAAGCCATGGCGATGCAATCAGGATGGCAGGGCACCGGGATAATATCCTCGGCACCGAAAATGCTCGACTGCTCGAGAATCATCTGTCTCACTTCGCCCAGGGTGAGACGGTCCCTGGCCGGGTCGAAACCCTCGAGCCTGCCGGCGCTCTGGATCGGCTGGAAAGTCACTCCACGAATGCAGGGCTGGCTCAGAGCATAATCGATGATCGCACCGATCTCGTTATCGTTGAGTCCTTTTTTCAGGGTGACC
The DNA here is from genome assembly GCA_020431945.1 of Cyanobacteria bacterium HKST-UBA02. The sequence continues at coordinate 2,334 of JAGQHH010000152.1, forward strand.
ACGAGATTGGTGGAGATCCCGAACTCATTGAGATTCTCTATGGCCTGGCGGCGCACTTCGGTGAGGTCGAGACCCCTGAGATCGATCTGGGGAGCCGCTTCGAGACTGTCGAATTGCAGATAGATCTCCAGACCGGGCATATACTCGCCCAGACGCCGGGCGAAGTCTTTCTCCCTGGCGATTCTCACCCCGTTGGTATTGATCATCAGGTGCCTGATCGGTTTGCTCCGGGCAAGATCCATGATCTCGAAAAACTGCGGATGAATAGTGGGCTCGCCACCGGAAAGCTGCACCACATCTGGCTTGCCTTCGTTTTTCACCAGCTCGTCCAGCATGAACTCGATCTGCTCCAGGCTCCTGTGGGAGCCTTTTTTGGGGCTGGAGTCGGCATAGCATACGGGACATTCGAGATTGCAGCGCTCGCTCACCTCGACCAGGGTAATACAGCTATGCTGCTCGTGATCGGGACAGATCCCGCAGTCGTAAGGGCAACCGAGCTCGGTGCGGGTATTGAAGCGCAGGGGTATCTGACCCGGCTTGAGAAAGTTCCGGCAGGTCTTGTAATAGTCCACGTCGGTGGAGATGAGAACCCGCTCGAGACCGTGATCGAGACAGTTTTTCAGCATATAGACCCGCTCGTCTTGAAAGACGATTTTGGCTTCCGCTCTTTTGAGACAGCGGCTGCATATGCTGTTGGTCAGCTCGTAGAAGATGTATGGGCGCTCGGATACGGTCATGTGAAAGAGCCTCAGAAGCGCAGAACGATCTTGCCTGTGTGGTTGCCGTTCTTCATATAGTCGATACCGGCAGACGCTTCGTCGGCACCGAAGACCTTTTTGTCGATCACCGGCTTGATGCCGTTTGTCTCCAGGGCCCGGTTCATATTCTCGAACATCTCCCGGGAGCCCACGAAGATCCCCTGCAACCTGATTGCTTTCATCAGCACTCTTATCGGATCGACTTTGCCCATGCCGGCAAGCACTCCGATGACGCTGATTGCGCCGCCGGTGGCCACGCAATTGATCGAGCGAGGGAGAGTTCCGGCACCGCCTACCTCGACTATATGATCGACCCCGGCACCATCGGTGGCGTCAAGGATCTCTTTGTCCCAGTCCGGATTGCTTACATAATTGATCGTATGATGAGCTCCCAGGCTCCTTAGCAACTCGAGGCGGTCGTCTTTGCTTGAAGTTGCGAAAATGCGGGCGCCAGCCGCTCTGGCGAACTGCAGGGCGAATACGGAGACGCCGCCGGTGCCCATGACCAGAACGCTTTGCCCAGGCTTCAGGCTGCCGCTCTCGAAGAGGGCATTCCAGGCGGTGACTGCGGCGCAGGGAAGGGCCGCTCCTTCCTCGAAAGAATAGCCTTCAGGCAACTTCACCAGACCGGTTTCGGGGAATACTCTGTGATTTTGCAGCACCCCGTCGATCTCGCCTCCCAGGGCGCTCTTTCCACAGTTTCCATCGATAGGACCCGCCACCCAGTTTTGCATGAAAATACCGGCGACTCTGTCCCCGGGCTTGAATTCGGTCACCCGGGAGCCGCTCTCCACCACCTGACCGGAGCCGTCCGAAAGGGGGACAAGAGGGAGCTTGAAACTGGGGTTGTAGAGACCGCCTGCAATCAGGAAATCCCTGTAGTTGAGGGAGGCTGCTTTCATCTCCACCAGGACGTCGGTGGGCCCGAGAGGCGGCAGATCCACATCGGCCGGACTGATCTTGTGGTAATCGAATTCGGTGAGACGATAGGCGCGGGTCTTGGTGAGCACAGTCATGACAGCCTCCGGTCCAGACAAATGTACAGGTAGAGAGAGAAGCAAATTCTAGCCGATTTCGTTAGGAGAGTGCTGAGGCTGGGCAGGCCTAGAACTATGACGAAACTATATTCCTTGATGCTGTCGATTTCTTCGGTATTGCTGACCAGTGCCCCGGCGTTCTGCCAGGCGGCTCCGGACGTCAAAAAGCCTGATGCTGCCTCCATCGCCAATCAGCTGATTAAAGTAAGACAGAATATCATCCAGAAACAGAATCGCCGGAAAGCCCCCCTGGAAGAGGCTGTTTCTTCTCAGAGCCGCAGTCTGATCTTGAAAAACGGCACTCTGGTAACGGCTGATTCCGACGGGACCCTTACTTTCGTCCTGAAAGAAGGAGGCGCTCGTTATCAAGTCCCCTCTCTAAAAGGCGCCCGAAAAACCGGTGAGCGCTCAGGTCAGGCGATTTACACTACCCGGGACGGTCACAAGCTCTATCTCAAGCCGGGACCAGGCAAAGACCTGCCCGGACTGGTCTCGATCCCCGGCGGCACCGATTTCTGGGTGATATTCCCGAACTCTCCGGGTCGCGGTGACATGGCATTTCTTTCGCCTGGAAACAAGCGGCTGGTGGAGCCCGATGCCCTGAATCTCCTGAAAGGGCACGGGCTCCTCATCGAAATGCTCGAATAGATCAAGATCAAAATCAAAATCCGGTGAGCTTCACGGCAATCAGAGCCAGAGCAAGCACATTGAGGGATATCGCCAGGTTCGATTTCTCGCTCCAGCGCTTCTCGAAAACGAGCAGAATCAATGAGAATGCCACCAGCCCCAGACCGGCGGCAACGATCATGGGAAGCTCGGTGATAAATGCCATCCTGGCTACAGTGCCGGCCAGATAGAGGGCTACTCCCAGAAGGATCAGACGAAAGCTTTTTATTGATAGACAGCTGGACATGAGAAACCTCCCCGGAGAACTTGTGGTGAGGTCGCAGGTCTGATGGATGGCGTCTTCCGGAGAATCTTGCGACCAGTCAGAGAATGCCCCCGGTTCGGGAGGCGGTAACGGCAAGATTGAATTCGAGAGTCAAAATAGCTCTTGAGAGTGATCAAGAGTAATCAGCTGCAAGTCTCTTTGTCGGTGCAGACGTTAGCAGCGCCGGCTGCAGGAAAAGCCGGATATTTTTCCACCAGTACGTCATAGCCACCCAGAAGCTTCTGGACGTTGAATCCGTGCCTGGCCAGAAGCAAGGCACCGCGAGCGGCAACGTGACAATATGTGTCATAGCAATAGACCACTACCGGAACACTCTTGTCCATGCTCTTCAGATGCTCGGGAAGTCCTTTGAGCTCGATGTTGACGGCACCGGGCACATGCCCTTTCTCGTACGCTCTGGCGGTACGCATGTCGATAATCTGCACAGGAGTGCTGTCGTCTACCATTTTCTTGAGAGCGTGGGGGCTGCATTCGAATCTGAGATAAGCGTCGAAATATTGCTCGGCTGAAATCTCTTCTGCCACCATTTTCGTAGTCATATCTTTTCTGTCTCCTGGAAATTAAGGCGTAAACGAATTGAGAAAGCGCACGAAATCTGGGTTTTCGGTGTTCTGAGTGGTGGCTTCCACCATATAGAGTCCTTGCTTGTTCACATAAAAACGTTCCACCACTGTCGCCTTGCCGACCTGGCCGACATATTCCTGGGCGATCCCGGTGGCGAGCTGGGCTGAGCCATTGGGCTGGAACTGGGTCTTGAAGCCCATCTGGGCGAATTGTTGCTGGGTGGCCGCCAGGACTTTTTGAGCGTACTGGGTGAGCACCTGCTCGTCGGTGAGACCCTTTTTCTGGTCTTCATCATAATTGCGTTTGGTTATACCGACCCGGAAAGACATCTTCTCCTTGGTGTTCTGAGCCACATAGAGGACCTGTCCCACCTTGGCGTCTTCCTGCATCTTGATCGGCTTTGGCATCTCGAAGCGGACGGTGGCTCCGTCGATCTTCATTTCCTGCCAGTCACCCCCGCCGCCACCACCGGGCATCATGCCTGCCTGCGGCGCCCCGGGCGCTTCCTGCATATTGGCACCCCCGCCGCCTCCACAGGCGCTCAGACCTGCCGTGAGAATCAGCACCATGGAGCCAGTGATAAGCTTTCTGTTTGTATTTTTCATAACGCGCCATCGTACCATATTAGTTACTCTACCTGTTTCTCGATGAGAGCCGCTACCAGCATCTTAAGAAGCCCGTACTGTCTGAGCTCCGAGAATGTTCGCGAATCGACTATGTCGAACCTTGCCCCGGAGCTGACCAGGTCGTTGTCGAGAGCCTCGATCACCGGTCTGCCCGCCTCCGACTCATCCACTCCCAGAAATGTTATGACGACTTCTCTGGGACTGGTCATCTGTTGCGTGGCCGAGACAATCACATGTCTGAGACTATCAGGATTGCCCTCACCATCGGAGAGAACAGCGATTGCCAGGGGGCGCGTGCTTCTCGAGCTGCTCTTGCGCTTGAAATAATCGCTGAGCATATAGGCCAGAGGCGCGGCGATATTGGTGCCACCATCGGGGGTGTAATCTTCGAAGACCCGGGCGATGCGGTCGGCCCGGGCGCCGCCGATAACTGTGAAAGTTCTGGTGAAAGGCACTATCGTGATCCCATAAGGGAAAAGCGATCCTCCCTGGCTCAAGAGCTGCAGGCTTTCCTGCTTGCACCAGTTCCAGCGGCTGAGAAGGCGGCCGTCCGGGCTGAGGTTCCTGATTCGTATCCGATCTCCCATGCTTCCGGAGCAATCGATAAGAAGGGCGCAGTCATAAGAAGCGAGCCTGTCTCGATATTGATCCAGGAGCTCGGGATGCTTTATCGAACCGCTGAGCATCGGGCTCGAAGACGGTTGTGGTTCAGATTTCCTGCCTGCTCTCAAGTTGAGGGAATAGAGTTTGCCATCTCTTTTAATGCTCAGGCTGTAGCCGCCGTCCCTGAGCTTCTCCGCGCCTGTTACAAGATCCCCCTTCTTGAGACCGCCGAGCCAGGCCAGGGAAGGTGGGAAAACGCTGGTCACAGTTCCTTTTAGATCATGTATATCTTTGCCGGCGGTCTCATAGCCGAGCAGGCGCCGGGCTGATACATGGGGTGCCGTACTGGCTATGGCTTTGCGGGCGTTCTGGGCACGGGGATCTTGGGCGCCGAAGCTGCGCTCGGCGGACTGCAGAGCGATCTGGAAAGCGCTCAGGGCCCGGGCGAAGTCACCTTTCTGGTAGAGCTTCAAACCGGCATTGTAAGCGCTGACGCTGTCCGAGCGAGGGATAGAGAGAACGGTGGGATCGTAGCCGTCCTCGATTCTGCCCTGGAGCTCCTTTTGAGGGGCGACCTGGTCCAGGCTCGGAGTCAGGGCTTGTAAAGGCGGCAGGGGCGGATTTTTGCGGTCCGCGGCCAGAGCCGGGCAAAGTTGGAGGAGGGCGGCCAGAACCATCGCCCTGAAAAAAGATCCGGGATGAATCGAACTCAAGACTGGTCGGAAGGCTTCTCCCATTTCTTGCCGTTGATGGCCTGCCTGATGCTCTCACCGAGTCCGCCGCCCATGAGACCGCCGGGGCGGGTCGAGAGGCTGCTCTCATTCTCGCCATAGTTGACCCTGACTTCAGCCGGTCGGGATAGATAGCCCCTGGGAGTGGGATTGAGAGGCTGGTAGCTTTCGTCGATGATGTCGAGCATGCTCATGGATGAAGATTCGGATACTTCGGGATTCATGTCGA
>JAGQHH010000153.1 GCA_020431945.1 Cyanobacteria bacterium HKST-UBA02
GTGGCAGGGATGATACCGGAGCGCCGGCTATGGAGTCCCCGGCCCGGAGATTGGCGAACCGGGAAAAAGCATCGCTGCCGGTGGCTCCGGCAGCATACCAGAGGATGAAACGAGCGCAGAGCACATTGGCGAGATCGAGATCGACACCATAGAGAGTCTCCACGGGATCATGTCGATAACCTCTCGCCTCGAGCTCCTGCCACGCGGAAAGCAGAAAGATCCCCGGTCCCATGGCCGGATCCAGAACGCGAAGGGGACTGCCAAATGTGTCTGCTTCTGGAGGTGCAATTGCCGCCATCGCCGCCGCCACCACTTGCCGGGCCAGCACCGGCGGGGTGAAATAGCTGCCGGTCTGCTTCAGCATCTTATCTAAAGCAAGCACTTCGAGCTCACCGTCGATGCACTGTAGATCGAATTCCAGTAGGTGCGAGGCAAGACCGGCAAGAGCCTGGCACAGATCCGCCGGCTGCCGGATCTTTTCATATGAAGACGTCTCGGAAAAAGCCGGCAATCGCTCCATTTCCAGGGCGAGAGCCGGACACACCGATGGCGGAAGCTCCAGGAAATCGCTCAGATTATCGATGAGATCGAGCCGCCTGGTTGATGCTTTTTCCAGGAAAGAGCAGGCGGCAAGACCGAGAAAAGCAGCCCTGGCTTTCTCGAACAGCCCGTCCGGGGATAATTCTGGTTGGGTCTCAAGAAGCGCCTGTAAAATGCCCTCTAAGCTCCGCTTCAGGTCGGCCCGGTCAGCTCCGGCGACAGGGCCTGGTTCCTGGAGGAGGGTCCGCTTTCTGGTGGCATGTCCTGGCATATCCCGCTAATTATGATACATTTGACTACTATGGAAATTCGAAAAGTGATGCTGGTCGATGACGACCCAGATATCTTGAAAATCGGGAGGCTTAGCCTCACCGGAGTGGCTCACTGGGAAGTCTTCACGGCATCCTCCGGCAACGAGGCCATTCAGGTAGCCGCTCGAGAAGCGCCGGACGTCATTCTGCTCGACAGCTCCATGCCCGACATGGACGGCGTTACCGTGCTGCAACAATTGCGCCAGGCTCCGGCTCTCGCCAACACGCCGATTTTCCTCACCACCACGAGAGTTTCGGAAGGCGAAGACGAATACTACCGGAGCAAAGGTGCCACCGGCATCATGGCCAAACCATTCAATCCCTTCACCCTGCCGGGCGAGATCGAAAGCCGTCTCGCCTGACCGGACAGGAAGAAGAAATCAGGCAGGTTTGCCCCAGTACCAGCCCTGACCGTGGGTGACACCCATGTCGAGAAGGAGCTCGAGCTCTTCACGACATTCGATGCCTTCAGCGATCAGCTCCGAGCCGAGGGCATTGACGACTTTGACAAGACGTCTCAAAAGTCTTTCCTTGGTAGCATCCTGGGCGATACCGGAGACATATTTGCGGTCGATCTTGACGATATCGGGCTCGAGAATTATGAGACTCTCCAGGGAGCTGCGACCGAAGCCGACGTCATCGATGGCCACCAGCACTCCTCGCTTGGTCAATTCTTGGACATGATCCCTGAGATAGGTGGGATCCCCGATGAACTGCTGCTCGCTTATCTCCACGCAAAAACGGCCATTCTTGCTGTCGGTGGGGAAAAGGGTCATCAGTCGATCGATGGGAGTATCGATGATGGTGGAAGGGAAGAGATTGACGTGAAAACGAGCCTTGTGGTCGAACTTGGGATTGATGGTAGCGGCCAGACAGGTCTTCAGGCAGCGCAGATCGACGATGGTGAGAAGGTTGTGCTCGACGCTCACCCGGAATAGATCGTCCGGCATCTCGAAAGCCCCTTCCGGTCCCCGGGAGAGGATCTCATAACCGACCAGCTTTTCATCCGGCAGATGGAGGATGGGCATGGAGACGGCCCGGAAGCAATCACCCCGGCGGAGCTTGTGAGTCAGCTCATCGAGGGCGTCCCGGTCCGGCTGACCGACACGTTTGTGCTTCTCGCCGGAGGATACGCGGTTTTTGCCCAGGAGTTTGCTCTCACGGACCGCCAGGCGGACCAGGGAGAGAACCTCCTCGATGGAGCAGAATTCGTAAGGCAGGGCCAGAACGCCCAGACTGGCGGTCACCCGAATAGTCTCAGAAGCAAGCCGCAGAGGGCTTTCCGCCACCGAGAGACGGATCTTCTCCGCCACCAGCATGCCTTCGGCGAAGCGGGTGTCGGGAAGCAGAAGCAGGAACTCATCGGAGCCTATACGGGCGATATGGTCAGTGGGCCTGACGGTATCTTTCATACGCTTGGAGATTTCTTTGAGAACGACGTCACCGACGCCGTGACCGAGCTGAGCATTGATCCGGTCGAAATCATCGCAATCGAGCAGCACCGCTACCAGGGCGCCACCGCTGCGCTGGGCCCTTTCGAACTCGTTTTGCAGGGCACGTTGTAAGCCGGCTACATTGAGACATTCGGTGAGGGGATCGTTATGAGCCAGAGCCTCGAGGCGGGAAGTAGCAGCCTCGAGCCGGGAAGATGCTTCATTGAGAGCCACCTCGGCCCGTTTCAGGTCGATGGCATAACGCAGAGACTGGGTGAGCCGGCCGGCATCGATGGTCTCTTTGACCAGACAGTCCTGAGCGCCGCCTTTCACAGCCTCGGCAGCGGACTTGTCCCGGGGGTCGTCACTGAGGACCACCACCGGAATCCGCGAATCCATCTCTCGCAGCTCCTCGAGCACTTCCAGCCCGGACTTCTCCGGCATGGAGAGACTGAGCAGGACCACATCATAAGAGCCTTCGCCGAGACGCTCGAGGCCGACGGCCAGATGCTCCGTCCACTCCATCGAGAACTCTTTGCCTGCCGCTTCGTCGAGCACTTTCTTCAGGGCAACGGCCTGTCCCTCGTTGTGCTCAATTAAAAGAACCCTGGTTTTTTTGTCACCCATCGATTTGTCACCGACCACAATTGAAATCTAGCAGCCCGAAAACCGTATCTTGTCGATTATCAGTCGCATATCGTCTCCTTCCGGTAAACGACCCTTTCCGGATCCGGTCCGGGAGTCTGCTTTCAGGGCGAGCGGGGCGACAGACGTCTCCAATGCTCAATAATTCCCAGTTTTAGCGCCAGTAAAACTTATTGCCATGATTTAAGAGGTTTACAATATCAGAGATGAACCCAAACGACACTGAATCGCTTCGCACCGGCACGAGCTGGTGGAAAGTGGTCCTCGCTTTCCTGCTGGCCCTCGCCCTTCTCTGGCTGGTATTCAAAGACTGCGACCTGAACGCAATCCTGGGCTATCTGAAGACTATCGACCCGGTATATGTAGTGTGCACCCTGATTGTCGGGCTGATCAGTCACATCCTGAGAGCCTGGCGCTGGATCATCCTCCTCAAACCGGTGGCCAACCGCTCGGTCAGCCTGTGGAATTCTTTCTATGCGATAGTCTCCGGCTATGTGGTCAACCTGGGCATTCCCCGGGGCGGCGAAGTGGTCCGCCTGGTGGTCATGGCTCGCTCCGAGAAGCTCCCCTGGCCCGGTGTTGCTCCTACAGTCTTCATCGACAGGCTTCTCGACCTGGCCCTCCTTGTATTGATCTTCGCGGCCGCGGTTCCTTTCATCCCCAGCAAGGTCCACGAGCAGATGAGCTGGCTCACCAGCGGCAGCATTGCCCTCATGGTGGTCACCGTGGTGGCCCTGGCTCTGCTTCCGGTGGCTGCCCCGATCATGACCAGGGCGAAGAGCCTGCCCATGATCAAAGGACATATACCGGAAGGCATCTCTCATAAGCTCGATGACCTCATCGAGCAATTTCATCAGGGCACCCGCTGCAGCAACGACCCGAT
>JAGQHH010000154.1 GCA_020431945.1 Cyanobacteria bacterium HKST-UBA02
ATGGGCGCCACTATTGCCGGTGCGATGGTATTGACCACATCCATGAAAAGCATACCGGCAAGAGCCGGTTTGGTCACGCCCCCCTCGGCGCCGGCAAGCTGGGAGCGCGGCTCGGTGGGCACTTTGCTGGCGAACATGCCGCGTTTTTTCAGCGCGGTCGTCGGTGTGAAAGTGATAACCGTTGCATCGGCGCTGATCTTTCCGCTGGCGGGATCGATCTTTACATTATCGGCGGGGATATTGAAATAGAAGGCTCTCGGCGATTCCACCGTATCGATATCGCTCTTTTCGATTCGTCGTGTCTTGCCGAGGGAATCCTGGAAGTCCACCGTGGTGTCATTTACCGAACGAATCCGGCCTGCCAGGATGCTGCCGTCTTTGAGACGGATGTTGTCCAGACGCTTGAAATTGTCGAGATTATTGAGCCATTCGCCCCGGTCGAAATAAACGAGCCCGGCAAGCCCGGCGGTCTTCTGGCTGTCCGCCGATGGCGTAGTCAGGAGAGTCCCTTTGAGAACCGAATGCCGGTCGAACAGCCAGTCCGGAACCGCTCCCACCTCGAAAGTACTGCCCTTGAGAAGAACCGAGCCCCTGTTGAGTTTCATCATGCCGAGATTGGAGACTTTCAGACGCCCTGACATGGCGGCCCCAGCCCCCTTGTCAGCCGGCACGACCTCGATGGAGCCGGCATTAGCCGCTGTCTGGGCCGCCAGGCCCAGAGCCGCAGAAGCGAAAAACGAGAGCGCCATCCGTCCTCTTTTCACTGGTCCTCGTTTCACTGCGGGCGCCTCCTTTCAACTGGTCCGCAGTTTACCCGAGGCGCCCGGATTTGTCTGCAAACCGTTTTAACCTTTCTTATGGCGTGGTCTTATGATGCGGCCCTTCCGAGCCGGGATCGACCATGAGATGGGTGCTGCGCATCACTGCGGCGGTCTTGCCGGTGCTCGTGGTGACCACGGTGTCCACCACCGCCACCCTGCCCTTTCTCAAAACACTGGCTTCTGCCGTAATCGGACCCACCGGGTCATTGGTGAGAAGGTTGACGCTGAGTTGTATGGAATACGGGAAACGCTTGCCCTTCATGCTCTCAGGATCGGTGGCACCACCCACCAGGGCGGCTGAAGCCACCTCGTCGGCAAGGGTGACGATGGCCCCTGCATGATAGACCCTGGTCGGCTGCATGACCTTCTCGCTCAGGGGAAGCTCGGCTTTCGCATAACCGTCTCGCACCTCCAGCATGGAACCGCCCAGGGCCTTCAGTATCGTAAATTCATATGTCGCCATGATTTCTCCGGGTCGCCAGACTATTTTTTGGGATCACGGGGTTTTTATATCACGGGTGGAACCAAAACGACTCCACCGCGTCTATTTGCTCATGAGCGCGTGAAGCGCAGGTGGTGAATCCACAGAGTCGACGCAGGGCATTGCCCTGCGCCAGCTCCGGGCACCATATCCGATACCGACTGGTGAATCCGATGGCTGAGAAGAGGAGAAAGGAAATGTCCGAGTCCGCGCATGGCGCCTGCAACGAGAATAGCCATATCACCGATACGAGCGCGAATACTTCCGGTTATTCGACAGACAACACCACCGCCATGGAAGCCACCGCCCGGGTAGCCTGGGAGTGTCAGGACGGAGTCTGCTCCTTGAAATGGAAACCATCGAAAAAGAACAACTGACTGCGGATCAAGGCTTGGACAACTGCGCATATTTTTCGGTTCGCACAAGCGGAGCCGTGACACTATTCAGCTCTTTTGGAGCGAAGGGAGGAAGGGTGCGAATCCCTTCGAACTCGCCCTTGCGCACCGCGGCGACAGGAAAGAGATAATCGCCGTTTCGCCTCCAGCCCTGCACCGGTGTGCCCATGGCACGATCCAGCAAAAACGGCGCAAGGTCATCAGGAATATCGTTTTTGTAGATGATTCGTCCGCAGTTTTCTTCAGATCGATTCAGATAGCTACCGACAAAAATAGTATGGTCTACCCAGACCTCAGTCCGGGAATCCGGCGGTCGGCCATCGTGAGCGTCCAGTGTGTAGACAACGAGATTCTCGGCGAAAAGAGGCTCGAAGGCAAATCCAAGAGGCTTAGCCTCGCCGGATTTTTCATTGTTGAAACAGCATAGAGCCACCGGACAACGGTACCAGTCCGACAAGGTGTCGAAAACCGCTTCATTAATCACCGGTCGCCTGTCCGAATCCACTCGCGAAAGGGCGCCGGGAATGGCACGAGCGTCCTCGGCAAGGACGACATCGTAGATATCGAATTTGACGATTCGCACTTCCGCCCGGGCAAATCCCCTCCCGGTGCCTGCTCCAGCCATGGGAACAGGGCTTGCAACCGGGGGAATAATCATGGCTCGATCGATATCCGAGAGAAGGTCGGGTGTCGACGAAGTATCGAGCAGCCGAATCGAGTTCCAGGTGCCTGACAGGGGGATGATCAGACAATTGCCTGTATGCTCGGCCGAATCAGCTTCGGTAACGGAAGCTCTGAGGTAGCTGCGGGGGGATTTGCCGGCTTGCCGCCAGGCAACCTCCGCCTCGATCACCGAAGCAAGGATCTTGTCCGTATCATGATAAGTCCTGTGCAAGCGCTGCCAGTCCTCGCCCTGAACTCCGAGCCTGACAAGGAGATTAAAATCCCTGTCGCGAGGGTCGTTTCCGGCATTGACCCTGTTCTGATACCAGAGAACATGATGAACTGTCCCGTCTACCAGAACCTCCCAGGTCCCGGTTATGGTCTTGCTGAAAATTACCGGCCAGGCTGAGCAACACATGAACCGAGACCTCACTCCACACTATCAATCTGGAGCATACCTCGTTTGACTCCACTGAAAACCTGAACAGAAAGCGCCGGCTGGGTATAAGAAACGAGGTCCCGGGGGGCGCCTCGCCGATGAAAGAGAATTTCAGGGAAGATCTGCAAAAAGATCTGCAAAAAGACCGGCTGGTCGAAGCCGAAGAAGCTCCGATTGCAGCCGACCTGGACTCATTCATCGGTACGACAATAGCCTCCCACTACGAAGTCCTGAGCCGCCTGGGCGAGGGCGGCATGAGCGTGGTCTACAAAGCCCATCACTTGCTCCTGGACAAACCAGTCGCTCTGAAGTTCATAAAACCCGGACTGATCACCGATGACAGAGCCGTCATGCGCTTTCAGCAGGAAGCCCGGGCCGCCAGCGAGCTGAGTCATCCCAATGTTTGCAGCGTCAAAGATTTCGGCATTCTCGAAAGCGGTCAGCCTTACATAGTCATGGATTACCTTGACGGCAGCTCTCTGCAGGAGATTATCCAGGACCGCGGTTCCCTGCAGCCCAGAGAGTCTCTCGAGCTTTTCTTCCAGGCCTGCCATGGACTCTCTGAAGCCCATGCCCGGGGCGTAGTGCACCGCGACATCAAGCCGGGCAATATGGTCATGATGAAGGAAAGAGACGGAACCGGCACACTGAAGATAGTCGACTTCGGCATCGCGCGCCTGGCAAGAGAAGATGACAACGGTCCCGATCTCACCTCCACCGGCGAGATCTTCGGCACGCCCAAGTATATGAGCCCGGAGCAATGCCGGGGGCAAAGGGTTGACAAACGATCGGACATCTATTCGCTGACTTGCGTGCTCTACGAGATGCTTGTCGGCAAGCCGCCCTTCATCGCCGAGTCCTCCATCGAGCTCTTGATGATGCATGTCAGCGAGGCACCGGTCCTCGATCAAAAGAACCTTCCGGACACCCTCAAATCCATTCTCTTCAAGGGTCTCGCTAAAGACCCGGCCGATCGCTACCAGTCGGTGAGCGAAATGGCTAGAGATGCCGACCGTTATTTGAAAGGCGACAGACCCTCATCCCTGGCCCCTTATCGAAAATCACGATTGAAAAACTGGTTGAATCTCAAGAATGTCGCCGCCGCGATTCTCGTGATTGCACTGCCAGTGCTCTATCTGACTGCTACCAATCCGTCGGCAAGGCCGCCGGCCGCCTCCGTACAGAGCACCGACTTTGCCGTTCTCATCAAAGATGGTGATACCGCATTCGATGCATCACTTTTCCCCCTGGCCGAAAGCTCTTATCGCAAAGCCCTCGATCTCGCCGGTCAGGACAAGGATCAAGTCAGTGGCAACAAGCTCAAAATAGATGCCCTCTCGAAGCTTTCCAGAGTCTATTCCCGAACCGGTCAGTACAAGAAAAAAGACGAAGTCGACAATCAGATCCGCGACCTGCTTCGCTCGGCGGTCACCGGGACCATCGATATAGTCGAGAACAAATCGGACTGGTACGCGGCACTCCCGAAGGCAGACTCGCTCCCTAGTGCAGTCGACCGTGCCGGGAAGCTCAGCGACAAGTCACGGGAGTTCGTCTCCTTCGGCGACTACAAAACCGCCGAGCGCCTGGAGCAGGAAGTCCTGGACATTCAAGAGAAGTGGCTGGGGGAGAGCGATCCGGCTATCCCGGTGACCCTCAATCAGCTTGCTGTGATCAAAGTAACCCAGGGCAAGATCGCCGAGGCCAAGCCGCTCTGGGAGAGGGCACTTGTCCTCGGGCAGAAGAGCCTGCCTGAATCGAGCCCGGTAATGGTCACAATATGGGCGAACAATGGACGCCTGGCCCAGCACGAAGGGCGAAATGACGATGCCGAGAAGCTATTTCAAAAAGCCATCGAGCTTGCCGAAAAACATGTGGGCGCCGGCAGCGAGAGCCATGTGGCAGCCCTTCGAGACTACAGCGCCTTTCTCAACGGCACCGGTCGCACAGCCCGGGCCCAGGAGATCGAAGCCAGCATAGCGAAGCTTTCCGGCTCCCGATAAGATCCCTTCATCAAAGGGAGAAGCCACCGTAATCGAAAGCTCCCCGGATCGTTTCGGCGTCGAGTTCGCTTACACCATGGGCACGTAAAGTGCTGTACCAGGTGCTTCGGATTTGCTCCCTCATGCCGACAAGGATAGACCTTGCTTCGCCGTCATCGAGCAAGAATCGAGAGCATTGAGAGAGCAGATTCCTGGCAGTTGCCCTCCGTCCATCGTCTCCGCACACCAGGGACAAGTCCCTCTGCTCCGATACCGATGGCGATGGCGTCAGGTCGTAGGCGGGCGAGAGCCTCCAGGCTCGATCAAAAGCTATCAGAGCGTGATTGCGAGGATGATCATCGGTGTTCGATATCAGGGCATTGAAGCAAATGCGCCGAAACAGTTCCGCAGCATCTCGCCTGGGCTCGGCCACCACCCGACGAAGCTCCTCCGCCATAAAAACATAAGACCATCGATCGCGATGCAGGGGTGACTCATCTGCCCGCAGAAGCGTGAGAGCACTTATCATCCGCGCCTTCACATATCCCCTTGTCGTTCTCTCTCGATCAAACCTCTGAACCAGAAGTACATCTTTGCCACCGATCGTCTCTATGCGGCTTCGAGCACTTGAAATTCCACAGCTTCGAGCGAGTTCGAGCATGGCATGCTCGACCCTTGGATTGTTCCAACGATCATCCGGACGCCCGAATTTCGCCACCCAGAGTCCGCTATCATCCTCCACGATAGCTTTGGGTCGCGCACCACCCATGGAGGTACCAAGCAGTAATAGCTCTTGAGTCTGAATGCTCTCCTGATCGGGCTCTTCGAGCTGCTCTCGCACCAGCTTGTCGGCTATCCCTTGAATGCGCTCCAGAGCAATGGTTTTGTTGTACTGTCTTCGAGGAGCCGGAGGCTTCTGGTTCAATCCGAATCCAAGGGCGCCGGCTCGGTCATCCGGCGACTCGAGAAGATAATCAAGCTCACTCAGCCCGATTCTACCTGAGTGCCTTTCAATGATTCGTCTTCCCCAGTAGTCCGGGCCGGCATCTCGAAGAGAGCTGAACATTCCGTCTAGTCTCGCGTTCTGATACGTGTCATGGCCAAGTCTGAGCTCGATCGGATCGATCTCGACAGCATCAACCCGGGAAAGGTACGACTTGCCATATACGAATCGACCAATTGAATTTCCCCGTCTGTCTTCTGTCAGCACAAAACGTCCAGCCGTCACACTTTCGGTTTCTCTGGGCAGTGCTATGTAGACGAAGCACTCGTCTCGAGAGCCTTTAGAAGTCACTGTCCAGGTCCTTCGGCTTGCGGACACGTTGACGCTGCCTCTGGGACTCAAGAGCCATACCCTCACGGTCCCGGGCAGGATCACCGACTTCCTCCAGCTGGTCGAGTTGATTGTATAGCCAGAGAAGAGCAGCATAGACCACCATCCCGGTTCCGGCTTTTCCCTTCTCGGCATCCATTACCGCTCTCGGTCCCGTCCCGATTCGCTCTGCCGCATCAGCGATGGTCATGTTCCGGCGAATCCTTGAGAGCCTCAAATTCTCCCCGAGCTGCTTCAGTGCCTGCTCGACAGGATATGGCGGTGATTGGATCAGCTTGTTCTGTCGAGACATCTGCTTTTAAACACCTTTTATATCCTTTTAATTGCTATATATAGCATACCTGATAAATCCCAGCCAAACCTCAAACTGCTTTAATTAGCAGTTTATCTGCGTTAGACAGCTATTTAACGGACAGTTCCAACAAGACGAGACGCACTCAAAAATCACGCCTAGTCCCAACGGCACCGGCCGAAGCCCGCATAAGCTTTCCGATTCCCGATAAGCTCGCTCCAGTTATACTTGTAGCCAGCTTTCAGAGGGGTTTGCGGCATGACCATGCGAGCCGTTTGCATAACATTATTGACCTGGCTGTTCGCGACATCAGTAACCCCGCCGGCATATGCCGGAGACTCCTCCGCCACGACGACAAACGTTCAAGCAAAAGACTCTCCACATCTCACCGACGTAGCCGGTGAATTCGTTTCCTTCTGGGACGAGACGAAGGATCTGCCGGATCAAGAGCGGGTCGAACTCTTTATCAAAAACATTGCCAGTAAGGCTCCGGACGTCTATGACAAGACGCTCTTTGCCTACTGGAGAGACGTCATGCATACCGATCGCAGCAAGCGGATCATCGAGCAGCTAAATGGATTCCCGAAGATCAGAGCGCGGTACGAGCAAGTCTATGCCGGGCTCTCGAAATCGATGCCACTATATCTCGAGAGATTTCAGAGGCACTTCCCGGACTTCCGCACTGAAGATGTGGACGTCTATATACTCCACAGCCTGGGCGGCTCGAACGGAGCAGCCAACTTGGTCGGCAACCGAACGGTATTCTATCTGGGAGTCGACATGATCGCTATTCACAATAAGTATTCCGACCAGGAGCCCTTTTTCGACCATGAGTTCTTCCATGTCTATCATCTTCAGAAATACAAACTGAGCAAGCGACTTTACAGCCAGCTCTGGATGGAGGGTCTGGCTACTTATGTGGCTAAAGAGCTAAACCCTGATGCGACTAATGAGGAGCTCATGATCAGTGATGATTTGATTTCTCAGACTAAAGCGATTCTCCCCGAGTTGATTCCTGAATTAGCCGAAAATCTCGAGAAGACCGATAGCGATGGAAAGCTCCGATTCAAATACTTCAATATCGAGTCGAAAGACGCCAGGATTCCGCCCAGAGCCGGGTATTACGCCGGTTACCTGATACTCTCGGAGATCGCCAGGAACCATACGATCTCTGAAATGGCACGCTGGCAAGAAGAGCAAATCGTGCCAGCCATGCGGGATGCGCTGAAACATCTCGCTCACTGTAATCAGCCTGAGCCCTAACAATTCGACATGGGCGCTGGAACGAGCTTCCCTCTGTCCTACGAGCAAAAGACTTGGTATCCTGCTCTAAAACTGGAGACCTATTCGCATGTCTGAAAACAAGTATCTAGTGGTGAGCACCAGTCTCAATCCGGGCAGCCGCAGCCGCCTTCTCGCCAGAAAGACCCACGAGGCTCTCGACAAACTCGTCGGCGCCGACTGGATCGACTTGCAAGAGATCGAGCTTCCCTTCTGTGACGGTGACAAGGCGGGCGCCCATCCCAATGTCGCCAGGGTCAGACATTCGATCGAGTCTGCTGCCGGCATAATCATGGCGGTTCCCATCTACAACTATGCCTCAGGAGCCGCCGCCAAGAACCTCATAGAACTGACCGGCCGAGCCTGGTCCGACAAAGTCGTGGGCTTCCTCTGTGCCGCCGGCGGCAAGTCGAGCTATATGTCGATCATGAGCCTGGCCAATAGCCTCATGCTCGATTTCCGAACCATAGTCATTCCGGCCTTTGTCTACGCTGATGGTTCGTGCTTCGAAGGCGGGAAAATCGTTGACGAAGACGTCAACAGACGCGTGGGCGAGCTTGCCGAGAAGCTGACCCTGATTACCGGTGCCTTGAAAGCGAAAGCGTAAGACCCTAGACCCTATACTCTGAGCACTCCACGAAAGCCCCGGGCGGCATAATATGATTCGGCGCCGTTGTGATAAACGAAAACCGCATCATAACGGCGATCGCAAAAGAGGGCTCCGCCGAGATGCCTTATCTCGACTGGTGTTTTCACCCAGCTCGATGTTTTCGCATCGAATTTGCCGAGGTTCTGCAAATCGCGATATTGCTCTTCGGTCAGCAATTCGATCCCCATCGAATCCGCCACTTCAACAGCACTACCAGCCGGTTTGTGTTGCTTCCTGGCCTCGAGGGCCGCACCGTCATAGCAGAGGCTGCGGCGACCGTCCGGGCTCTCTTTCGAGCAGTCGACGAAAACATACTCCCCGGATTTCTGGTCGAAAGAAACAACATCAGGCTCGCCGCCGGTGCCTTCCATCTCTTTCAATGACCTGAGCTTATCAGGACTCGATTCCAGTCGGCCGCGCACCTTCTCCCACTCGAGACCCTCATGACGAGCCATATTCTTCCCGAACCTGGCTTCGAGAATCTCGAAAAGCTCTGTTGCTTCTTTAGGGGATAGACCGGCGCTAGTTTTAGGTTTGCTCATCGCGCTCCACTTCTTGGTCTTTGCCTTTCTTCGAGTTCCTAAGCGATCGATCGATTTCGTCACGGTCATACGGGTGAAGAAGGACTTTCACCGCTGTCTGCTTTTGCAGGCCCAGCTCGGCGACCTCCGACTCTGACAGCCTTTTGATTAAAGGCTCTCTCTCCGATATCACTTCGATAATACTGGTTTCGGAGGCGAGTACGAAGTGAGTAAAATCGTCAGGCGAGTCGAAAATGTACAGAAGGTCCTGATGCCACTTTGAGTTGATATGCCTTGAGGTATTGTAACGTGCATCAGGATCCGCATATCTAGATTCGAACGAGCTGGCATACCGCGATTCATCCGTATTCTTGAATGCAACAAAATTCTCGAAACAGATCTCGAAAAATTCAAGCGGGCCTGAGACTTCCCTTTTTTGAAGAAAAATTCGCAGCTGGAGAGTATGATCGACGAACATATGACAGAACTCCACCGATAGAGCCGTTGCCAGCGGTGTATCCCATTCGATTGCAGTCTCACGCTCAGTCAAAGCTCAAACTCCGTGGATATGGTCGTCTTTGTTTATGAGCGAGTAAATCGTCGGAAGCACTATCAGTGTCAGGAAAGTGGCAGTCACCAGACCGCCCAGTACCACTGTGGCGAGCGGGCGCTGCACTTCGGCGCCGGTACCGGTGGACCAGATCTTCGGAAGCAAGCCCATGATCGCCACCAGCGCCGTCATCATCACCGGGCGCAGACGCACCTTGGCACCTTCGATAGCGGCATGCTTGACCCGCAAACCCCGCTCCTGAAGCTGCATTATATAGCTCACCATGATCACGCCGTTCTGCACCGCCACACCGAACAGGGCGATAAAGCCGATGATCGCCGGCACCGACAGGGGCTGGTGCGAGATGAAGAGAGCCACCACTCCGCCCACCATGGCGAAGGGGACATTGAGCATGATCAACCCGGCGTTTTTCAATGAATTGAAAGAAGCGAAAAGCAGAATGAAGATCAGGAGGAGCACCACCGGCACCACTATGGCAAGACGACCCATGGCCCGTTGCTGGTTCTCGAACTGACCGCCCCAGACTATATGGTAGCCTTTCGGGATCTTCACCTTCTCATTGATGCGGGCCTGGCAGTCTTCCACGAAACCACCGAGATCGCGACCGCGTACATTGGCGAGAACCGCGGTGCGGCGCTGGCCGTCCTCTCTGTTGACCATCACCGTGCCCCGGGGCATGCTGATCTCAGCCAGGGCCTTGAGCGGCACCCGCGCCTCCCCGGAAGTTTCAACCGGTATGGATTCGATATCCGCGAGAGTGTCACGCAGACGATAGGGGAAGCGGACTAATAGACCGAAACGCTTGGTTCCCTCGATCACTTCGGTGACAACACGGCCTGCCACCGCCGTCTCGATGATCTCCTGGATATCGGCGACATTGAGCCCGTAGCGCGCTATGACATCGCGATTGAGCTTGATATTGAGCTGGGGCAGGCCGAGGATATGCTCGCGTTGTATATCGGCGGCTCCCGGCACGTCCTTGACGATGGACTCGATCTCCGAGGCGATAGCATCGATCCTCTCAAGATCGTCTCCGAAGACTTTGATCCCCAGATCGGCTTTGATACCGGCGATGAGATCGTCGATCATATCCCCGATGGGCTGGGAGAAGCTGTAGATGAGACCGGGAATATCATCGAGCTTCTCAGCCATGAGATTCACCAGCTCTTCTTTGTTATGGGTCGTGGTCCATTCGTTCTTGGGGATCAAGCCGACATAGATGTCGGCATTGTCCACACCCTCGAGATCTCCGCCCATGCCGGACCGTCCGATTCGAGAAACCACCACCTCGGTCTCGGGGAATTCTCTCATGGCCTTCTCGACTGCCGTGATAACCCGCATGGCCTCGACATGAGAGACGCTGGGGGCGAGCTTGGTGCGCAGTAGAATCGAGCCCTCATCGAGGGTGGGGATGAACTCGGATCCTAGAAAGGGCACCAGGCACAGGCTGAAGACCAGCATTGCCACGCAGATGGCGATGGTGAGCTTGGGATACTTCATGGAGAGATAGAGACCGGGGCTGCAAACACGCTTGCCTGCTCTGACGATGGGGCTCTGTCGCTCGACGATAGGCCCTTTCATGAACCAGAAGCAGAGGAGCGGGATAAGGGTCAGGGAGCAGAGAAGCGCTCCCACCAGAGCATAGATGAAAGTGAGAGCGAGGGGATGGAACATCCTCCCTTCCACGCCTTCGAGAGTGAACAGGGGAAGATAGACCGCCACGATAATAGCGATGGCGAATACGATCGGTCTGCCCACTTCCTGAGCAGCGTTGAGAACGATAGCCCAGCGATTCTCGGGCTTCTTTCCCCCATGACTGGCTTCCGCCAGATGGCGGAAGATATTCTCCACCATCACCACCCCGGCATCGACTATGACACCGAAATCCACGGCGCCCAGGGTCATGAGGTTGGCGGAAAGTCCCGTGGCTTTCATGAGCATGAAGCTGAAAAGCAAGGACAGCGGGATGATCACAGATACGATCAAGGCGCTGGGAATATCGAGCAGAACGGCGAAGAGGACCACGATCACGAGACCGCCGCTGAATAGCAAGATCTCTTTCACCGTCTCGATGGTCATCTCCACCAGGTGGGTCTGGTCATAATACGGATGGATCGATACTCCCGATGGAAGCTCCCGGCGAATCTCGTTGATCCGCTCTTTGACGCGCTCCACCACGGCTTTGCTGTTCACGCCTTTCCTGGTCAACACCATGCCGGTGACGGCTTCGCCGGTGCCATTGATGGAAGCCGAGCCCCGGCGGAAAGCCGGTCCGATTATTACCTTCGAGACCTGTCCGACTTTCACCGGAACACCATCCACCTCTTTGAGGACGATATTCTCGATATCCCTGACCGTCTCGATCAGTCCCAGCCCCCGGATAATCACCTCTTCACCGCCGCGGACGATGAAATTGCCTCCGGCGTTGACATTGTTCGAAGCGAGAGCCTGGGAGACTTCTTTGAGAGTTATGCCATAGCCCTTGAGCGCCGGAGGCGAGACCAGGACCTGGTATTGCTTGACGAAACCGCCATAGCTGACGATATTGCCGACCCCGGGCACAGCCCGAAGACGCCTGGCCACAAGCCAGTCCTGAATGGTGCGCA
>JAGQHH010000155.1 GCA_020431945.1 Cyanobacteria bacterium HKST-UBA02
TGGTGGAGATGGACGGCTTCGAAGGGACCACCGGGATCATCGTGGTGGCTGCCACCAACCGCCCGGATATCCTCGATTCGGCATTGCTCAGACCGGGTCGTTTCGACCGTCAGGTGGTCATCGATCCTCCGGATGTTCTGGGACGCGAAAAGATCCTGACAGTCCACGCCAAGGGCAAGCCCATCGCCAAAGATGTCGATCTGAAGATTCTTGCCAAGCGCACTCCGGGCTTCACCGGCGCCGATCTCTCCAACCTTCTCAATGAGGCGGCTCTGCAAGCAGCCCGCAATGACAAGGTCGAGATCAATATGACAGACCTGGAGCTGGCAATCGACAAGGTCAGCTTCGGACCCGAGAAGAAATCCCGGATCATCTCCCCCAAAGAGAAAGAGATGACCGCCTACCACGAAGTGGGACACGCCCTCATGGGAGTGCTCCTGCCCAACGCTCATCCGCTGCACAAGGTCACTATCATCCCCCGGGGATTCGCCCTGGGTCTTACCATGATGCTTCCGGAAGAGGACATACTTTCCCATACCAGATCGCAACTCATCGATCAGATAGGCGTCTGTCTTGGCGGCCGGATCGCCGAAGAGCTGGTCTATGGTGATGTCACCACCGGTGCCCAGAACGACCTCGAGAAGAGCACCCAGCTGGCCCGCCGCATGGTCACCGAGTTCGGTATGAGCGACCGGCTCGGCCCGATGACTTTCGGCAAGCGCCACGAGCATGTCTTCCTCGGACGGGACTTCGGTCATGAGCGGGATTATGGCGAGAATATCGCCACCATCATCGATGAAGAGGTCTCCGGCATCGTCTCCGAGCAGTACACTCGTGTCAAAGAGCTCTTGATCAAGCACCGGCCGCATATGGATGCAGTGGTGAAAGTTCTGCTCGAGAAAGAGACCCTGGATCGCGCCGAGGTGGATGCCATTCTCGACGAAGTGAACAAGCGCCTTGCTGCCGGGGAAGATCCTTCCAGTCTGACACCGCCCCCGGACGAATCCGGTGGCGGCGAAAAGCTGTCCATCAGCACCGACGAGAAAGAAGCCGTGGTCAAGGACAAAGAAGAAGGCGACGACAAGACTCCCGAGTGGAAGCCTAAATTCGCTTAGTTCAAGTTCTTTTCCGAACCACTGCCAGGCTGCCTACTATGAGTCCGTCCCGATCCTTCATGGGTCTGGCGCTTATCGTGATCGATTCATCTTCGTTCAGCTCGACTGACAGTGGCTCTCCATCGGGAGCGCCGGCTTCATAGAGAAGCGGGGTCACGGCATCTTCGTCGATGAGCTCCCGGGCGCGGCTGTTTATACTGACGACATTGCCTTCCTGGTCCATTACCCAGATGCCTTCCTCGAGATTATCCAGGATCGACTGATAGCGTCCGGCCTGCTCTTTGTTGTAGGCGGCGTCGAACTTCAGCTCTTCGTTCTCCTGCTCGAGGCGGGCGACTGTCTTCTCGAACTTGATGGCGGCTTCCTTCTGTGTCCATCTCTGCTTTTCGAGAATATCCTCGAGCTTCTGCAGTTTGTTCTTCAATCGCAAATCATCGTCTTGCATGGGCGCTCTCTGGTATCGTATATAGTGGCTTCCGGAAAATCGGACTCTCTTGACAATGGCTTGCCATGCGATATTGGTCGATATCGCTTATTTATGTGGATGAGAGTATTCTTAAACCTTTGGGATCTATTCGATCAATATTATATGGCCGTGTTAACTTTATGATTCGTTATACGTTCATCGATCTGGAGGGTCTCAAAGTGGCCGTTGTCCAAGAAAAAGAACTGCTCTGCAAAGAATGGCTGAGCAAGCCCAAGAAGCTGCTGATCAACGGAAAATGGGTAGAGCCCAAATCCGGCAAATATTTCGAAACCTACAACCCGGCAACCGAAGAGGTGCTGGCCAAAATTCCCGAAGGCGGAAAAGAAGATGTGGATCTGGCTGTCAAGGCTGCCCGTCACGCTTTCGAAAATGGTCCCTGGTACCGCAAGATGACTACCGCCCAGCGCGCCCGCTGCCTCTACAAGCTGGCCGAGCTGATCGAGAAGAATGCCGACGAGCTGGCTCAACTCGAGACCCTGGACAACGGTAAGCCGATCAAAGAGTCGCGTTATGTCGACGTGCCCATGACCGCCGAGACCTTCAGATATTATGCCGGCTGGGCTACCAAGATCGAAGGCGAAACCATCAACGCCAACTCGGACTTCTTCACCTACACCCTTCGCGAGCCCGTGGGCGTGGTCGGTCAGATCATCCCCTGGAACTTCCCGATGCTGATGCTGGCATGGAAATGGGGTCCGGCCCTGGCTTGCGGCAACACCGTGGTCCTCAAGCCCGCCGAGCAGACTCCCCTCACCGCTCTTCGTCTGGGCGAGCTGGCTCTCGAAGCCGGTTTCCCGGAAGGTGTCGTGAACATCGTCACCGGTCTCGGTCCTGACAGCGCCGGCGAATTCCTCGCCAATCATATGGATGTGGACAAGATCGCATTCACCGGCGAAGACAAGACCGGTCAGATCATCGTCAAAGCCTCTGCCGGCAACCTCAAGCGGGTTTCCCTCGAGCTCGGCGGCAAGGCTCCTAACATCGTCTTTGCCGACGCCGATATCGAAGCTGCCGTCAAAGGCGCCATCACCGGTATCTTCTTCAACCAGGGTCAGGTCTGCTGCGCAGGCTCCAGACTCTTCCTGGAGAAAGCAGTGCATGACGAGTTCATGGACAAGCTCCTGGAGCGTGTCGGCAAAATGCGTCAGGGCTTCGGTCTCGACGAAGACACCGTGATCGGACCTCAGGTCAGCAAAGAGCAGCAAGAGCGCTGCCTGGACTATATCGAAATCGCCAAGAAAGAAGGCGCCAAACTCGCCTGTGGCGGAGCGCGTCCTGAAGACCTGAAAAAAGGCTATTTCGTGAAGCCCACCATCTTCACCGATGTGAACAACGAAATGAGAATCGCCCAGGAAGAAGTCTTCGGACCTGTTCTCTCGGTGATTCCCTTCAAAAACATCGAAGACGTGGCCGAGCAAGCCAACAAAGTCCGTTACGGTCTCTCCGGAGCCGTCTGGACCCGCGATGTGAAGAAAGCCCACAAGCTCGCTTCCCACATCAAGGCCGGAACCATCTGGGTCAACTGCTACAACGTTTTCGACCCGGCCGTTCCCTTTGGCGGCTACAAGCAGAGCGGTTATGGCCGCGAGCTTGGCAAGCACTCCATCGAGCTCTACAGCAACATCAAGAGTGTCTGGCTCAACCTCGCCGACTAACTCTCGGGCTCAAGAGCAATCGAGCAATCAGAAGACCGCGGGCAGCTGCCCGCGGTCTTTGCTCTATACTGACGATATGTCCTGGAATAGCCCTGAAGCCCGGAAATCACTGCTCGTCTGCTCGGCAGGCCTGTTCATCGCTGTTGCTTTGCTGCCCTGTTTTTCCGGTCGTGCTCTCGGGAGGGACAGCCGGAGCAAGTCGGCTTTCACCCATGGTCGTGAGATCTATATGAGCAGCTGTCATGGTTGCCACCGTCTTGGCAAGAACGTCGTCAAGCCCGGCAAGGATATCGATATCTCGGACAAGCTCGCCAGCCTGGAGATATTTTCGGACTTTCTCTCGAAAGGGAGCGGAGCCATGCCTGCTTTCCCTCAGATCGTCGAGAATCGGACCGACATCGAGGACCTCTATGAATTCACCCGCAGTCTCAAGAACCAGTCCTGGGATTATCCCGAGGAGGACCCACCGGAAAACGAGGTTCCGACCCGCAAACCCAGGCCGCGCAAGGATGGCGCCCGTTGATATCGGGACCCGTCGAGATCTTGAAAATGCAGGCTATACTATGACTTATGCTCAAATTTGTCGCCCCTCTGGTTTTTATTCTGGCTCTCCTTCTCGGTACCGTGGCGGTGCCCCCAGGGACTGAGGCGGCGGCTGAAGTCCGGTTCGAGAGTCATGCCCGGGTGGCTCCGGATCTGGACTACGGGACTGCCACTATTGCCGGTGCGCCGGTGCATATTCTCACCGCCCGGATATCATCCGGCAAGGTCAGGGTCAGGCCCTTCGTGAGCGAGGACCGGAGCACGACCCAGACGCAGGCCGCGCAGGCAGGATGTCTGGCGGCAGTCAATGCAGGCTATTTCAATATGAGCGACGGCGTCAGCACCAGTTTTGTCACCATTGGTGGTGAGCAAGTCTGCGACCCGCGCACGAATAAAGCCTTGATCGAAAACCCCAGGCTGAAGCCATTTCTCGAGCAGATCTTCAATCGCTCGGAGATCCGATTCCTGCAAAGCGAGGACGGCACGATCAGCGCTTCTATAAGCGCTCATGATGCGCCTGTCCCCGGGGGCAAGAAAATTGTCGACGCGATGCAGGGAGGCCCGCAGCTCCTGCCCGAGATCACCTCGGTGCCTGAGGCTTTTATCAGAGACGAGTCAGGCAAGATGGCCGATTCGATCGGCACCGCCGCCCGGGCGGCTCGCACCGCTATTGGTATCAACAAGCGCGGCGACGTCATAATCGTCTGTGTCGCCGGCGGCAAAAAACGCGAGTTCCAGCGGGGGGTGAACCTCAAAACCATGGCCGAGATCATGTCCCGGCTCGGCTGTATCAGCGCTCTCAATCTGGACGGCGGCACTTCCACCACCATGGTGGTCGCTCGCTCCGGCAAGACCTCCGAGCTCGAGCCGGTTTGCAGCTGGGAGCCGCAAAGGGAGGTCAAGTCCATCATAGGCATAGTCAAGCCATGAGCGAGAGTGACCAGAAACAGCCCCATCCCTTGCTCGGCGCCGTCATCGACAAGTACAAGCTCATCGATGTGCTGGGCTCCGGCGGTATGGGGGTAGTGTTCAAAGCTCGCCAGCAGCTCGTGGATCGCGATGTGGCAATGAAGCTCCTGCCCCCCGAGCTCGGTCGGGACGAGACGAGCGTCTCCCGGCTCACCCGGGAAGCGAAGGCCCTGGCCAAGCTCGCTCATCCCAATATCGTGGGCACTTTCGATTTCGGCCTCACCCAGTACGATCAGCCTTATCTGGTCCTGGAATATGTCGTGGGAGAACAGCTTTTCGACATTCTGGAAAATGAGAGGCGGCTGGAGCCCCAGCGGGCTCTCGCGATTTTCGTGCAGATTGCCGAGGCCATGGAATTCGCCCATAACAAGGGGATCATCCACCGGGATCTGAAGCCGGC
>JAGQHH010000013.1 GCA_020431945.1 Cyanobacteria bacterium HKST-UBA02
GATCGCAAGGCTGTCTCTTTGGGGATGCCGTAGAGCTCCTTCTCGAGAGGGATGGTGACGAGCTTTTCGACCTCCTCGGCGCCTTTCCCCGGATAGAGGCTGATGATCCGCACCTGGGGGTTGGAGAGCTCCGGATATGCTTCCAGGGGAAGCCTATGCCAGGCAATCGCTCCGGCTAGAACGATCACCAGGGCTGCGATGAGGGTGACATAGCGGGCTCTGATTGCGCCGATTACCAGACTATTGATCAAGCTGTACATAATTGGAATAGTATCTCACTAAGCCCTGTCTCTAATACAAGTTTTTGGCTACTCAAAATCATGGTATTCCATACCCCCGATTATTGGTAGATAATTGAGTGGGCATCTGTTTTTGTGATGGTGAATGATCAAGAAGCTAGAGGGTCTGAGGTCTTGGCTCTTCGAGGGGCACCTGGCAAAAGAGGTGGTTCAGGAGAATCCCTGGTGGAAAGTCATGTGCCTGACGGGAGTAGGCTATTTCTCGTCCATGGGATTTCAGCCCGGTCTCGCCCTGGTAGCGGCCGGAGTGCTATCGCCGCTTGCATCCGCCAATCTGGTGCTGGTGACCTGGCTCGCGGCTCTTCCGACTTTCTGGCTCGTCGCCCGGAGCAGCCCGCACGGTCACGGCGCGATCGATATGCTCGAGCGTCTCTTGAAGGGCTGGTCGGGCAAGACCCTTGTCTTGATCGTGCTGGGCTTCGCCGCAACCGACTTCATCTTCACCATCACTATGTGCGCAGCCGACGCTACCGCTCATATCGTGGAAAACCCCCTCTGCCCGGCGATTTTGAAGAACCATGTAGCGGTCACTCTTGTTCTCATACTCTTTCTCGGGGCGATTTTCCTGAGGGGTTTTCGGGAAGCTGTTCTGATCGCATGTTTGCTTGTGCTTTTCTACCTGGGGGTCAATGTCGTTCTGATCTCGACCCTGTGTGCACATATCATTGAAAGACCGGAGCTGCTTCAATCCTGGGGCTCGTCGGTCCAGCAGCAGTACGGATCCACCGCCGAGATGCTGGGAGTCGCCGCTCTGGCTTTCCCTCAGCTAGCCCTTGGGCTATCCGGTTTCGAGACCAGCGTCGCGGTCATGCCGCTTATCTCTGCAATGGGGGAAGATTCCGATCTGAAGCTCGAGGACAGAGTCCGGAAAACCAGATATCTGCTTTTGACCCTGGTGGCGATCATGACTCTATTCCTCCTGGGAGCCAGCCTTGTAACTACTCTTCTGATCAAGCCATCTGCGTATGTCGAGGGTGGTGAAGCAAACGGAAGGGCTCTGGCATACCTGTCTCATGTATACCTGGGAGACGTATTCGGGAGTATCTACGATCTCGCTACGGTGTCGATTCTCTGGTTCGCCGGGGCATCGGCCATGGCCGCTCTCCTGAGCCTGGCACCGCACTTCCTTCCCCGTTACGGAATGGCGCCGGCCTGGGCCGCCGCCAAACGGCCACTTATCCTCTTCTTCACGCTGGTATCGTTGGCGGTGACAATTACGTTTCGCGCGGATGTCGATGCTCAGGCGGGAGCCTTTGCCACCGGTCTTCTTGTAATGCTGACCGCCGGATCGGTAGCCGTGACTCTAACGGTCTGGAAAGAGCGCCGCGTCCTGAGACTGTTTTTCGTGTTCATAAGCCTGGTCTTCGTCTATTCGTCCGTGAATCTTGTAGTGATCCGTCCTGACGGGCTAGCGATAGCTATGATGATGGTGGCAGCCATACTGTTCGGCTCGCTCCTGTCGCGGGCGTTGCGTTCTACGGAGCTCAGGATAGGCACTGTCGTGCTCGACCGGAAGGCGGAATCATTTATCAAGAAGGCCTGCAATCGACGGTGGGGAGAGGTGAGACTGCTTGCTCACAAGTTCGACATCGGTGACGACTATGACTCCAAAGAGGCTGATGCCAGGAAATACCATAGTATTCAAAAGCGGGAAGGAGATTTCATTTTTTTCGAGGTCATCCCTAGGGACGTGTCTGATTTCATGGATGACAAGTTGGAAATCGAAGGGCTTGAACTAGATGGGCACGAGGTTCTTCGCTGCTCAGCTCATTCGGTTCCGAATGCAATAGCAGCCACGCTACTTCATATTAGAAACTCGACCGGCCGGGTCCCCCATGTCTATCTTGGCTGGACGGAAGGGCACCCGATTGCTTATATGTTCAAATACATTCTCTTCGGTGAAGGCGAGACGGCTCCCCTTACTCGAGAAATCCTGCGGGGGCAGGAGCCCGATCCTGACAAGCGCCCTCGCGTCCATGTCGGATAGTTGCCGGCAACGTGTATCATTAGGGCATGAGCGGTCCCCATTCCATTTTATTTCGCGCCTACAGCCAGGACGGTGTCATCGAGAGAGAGCACCTTCTCGCCGAGTTCGCCGCCGCCGGTTTCGACAGCGACAATCCAATCGCCCGGGAGCTCATCGCGGCGGTGCGGGCCTGCGATTCAGTGCTCGATGAGGCTGCCTTCGAGAAGCTCTATGATTGCTCTCCGGCTTTACTTGCCCAGATTCTCGAGGGCAATCTGATCATCGCGGACTTCAGGGGCTTCAGGGCTCAGATCGAGGAGATCTTCAACCAGGTCCGGGAGAATCGGGATGGCCAGGTCGCCTCTTATATTCCGCAGCTCGAGAAAGTCGATCCTGACAAGTTCGCTGTGGCACTCTGCTCCATCGACGGGCAGCGGATGAATCTTGGAGAGAGCAGCGACTATTTTTGTGTCCAGTCCTGCTCCAAGCCTCTCACTTATTGCATCGCTCTGGAGCAACTGGGAGTGGAGGAGGTGCATCGCTTCGTAGGCCGAGAGCCCTCAGGCAAGACATTCAACGAGCTCACTCTCAATGCTCACGGTCTGCCGCACAATCCCATGATCAATGCCGGCGCCATCATGTGCGGTGCACTCATCGAAAGGGGCAAGTCTCCGGCGGAGCGTTTCGATGCCGTGCTCGATATCTGGCGAGAGGCTGCCGGGGGCGATTGCCGGATAGGATTCAATAACGCCGTTTATCTTTCCGAAAAGCAGACTGGCGATCGCAATTATGCTCTCGGACATTTCATGCGCGAGAAGAAAGCCTTTCCGGATGGCACAACCCTTGCCGATGTGCTCGAGTTCTATTTCCAGTGCTGTTCTATCGAGACGAGTGTAGAGACTCTTTCGGTGCTTGCTGCCACCCTGGCAAATGGCGGGCACTGCCCACTTTCTGGAAAGATGGTCTTCCGTCCGGAGAATGTCAAAAACTGTCTTTCTCTCATGCTCAGTTGCGGGATGTATGATTTTTCCGGCGAGTTCGCTTTCACTGTGGGGATGCCCGCAAAGAGCGGTGTCTCCGGAGCGATTCTACTGGTGGTGCCGAACACTTGCGGCATCGCGATCTGGTCTCCGCGTCTAGATGAGCTGGGCAACTCCGTTCGTGGTGTTGATTTCTGTCGCAAGCTCGTCTCGCGTTTTCGCCTTCATACTTTCGATCAGATGGTGGGCTTGAACGACGGGCGGCTCGATCCCAGACGTAGTACTTACGAAGAACGCCTCGGTGGCGGTACTTTCTTTCTCTGGGCCTGCGCCAATGGTGACACTTCCGAGATGCGGCGCCTGGTTGCCCGGGGCGTCGATCCGGCGGTAGCTAATTACGACGATCGCACCGGTCTTCATATCGCCTCCTCCGCCGGGCAACTGGAAGCGGTCCGCTATCTGCTCAAAGTCGGTGTTCCGGTCAATCGCGAGGATCGCTGGGGCAACCGCCCCCTCGACGATGCCATTCGTGAAGGCAACGATCTCGTGGCTGCCCTTCTCAAAGAATACGGCGCCGAATGCAAGACCGCGACAGTTTGAAGAGTCGCTGTCTCCGTCTTAGTCGTTCATCTATCTAGGGACTTTTCCGTCGGCATGGGCCCCTTGCCCTTCCTGCAATCTAATCTTCGTGACCGTAAATTGCCAACATCGCGACGCTACCATCGGAGCATCTTCCCACGCACCAGTCCTTTTCCATGGAGGAATCCCGATGACTTACGACAGCCCACAGCCAGCCCCCAGGTCTCAAGAGATGCCGGCTCCCAGATTCGATGTTGACATGGCCTCCAGGCAAGATGGTCGTATGAATCAAACAGGCAATCTGGATCAAAGAGGAACTCAGGTTCAAGATCAAAGCCAGAGAGGAAGGTTCGATCAGACTCAGACGGGCAGGGTCCAACAAGATGTGACTGGCAGGGTCCAACAAGATGTGACTGGCAGGGTCCAGCAGAACGTTGACGGCAACAGGTTGTCCACCGGCGACGTGCGCAGCAGCAATACCGTCGATAGCCGCAATGCTGTCGACACCAGCAGCCAGTCGGACAGCCGCAGCCAGTCCGGCAGCCAGAGCCGGGTGGACAACAGCAACCAGGCCGGTGGTGCTGCCATCGACGATCATTCGGTGAACAATCGCAGTGACAAGAGCGTCAATCTCGGACCTCAGCTCCTGCCCGAATGTACCTATGGTCTCAGTATCGGCGTGCCCGGAAGCGGTGCCTTCCAGATCGGAGTGCCGAGTCAGGAGTGTATTACCGCTCGCGGCAAGGCTATGGAAGCCCAGGCGGATGCAGCCAAAGAGGCGGCCCGCGCCCATGCCGACGCCCAGGTCGGCACCGCTCGCGCTCAGGCCGACGCCCAGGTCGGTACGGCCAGAGCCCAGGCGGAAGCTTCGCTTCTCAGCACGGGAATGCAGCTCGAGTCCCAGGAGAGAGCCGGAGCGCTCAATCACAACGAAGTGATGACCAAGATCGCCTGTGATTTCTCCATCGACAGAGCCGGCACAGCCAGACAGAGCTGGCAGCAGTTCGACCAGATGGGTGCCCGTATCGGCAAACACCCCACAGCTAAGGCCGGTACTCAGCAAATCTGGACTGAAGCGGTCACGGCTTCGGCGCAATCCATGGACGCCGGCGCCATCTGCGTGGAGTCCACCCGCAACCAGCTCGGTATCGAGCAGAAGAAATTCGAAGTCCCGGCCCTCGAGATCGAGGTGCCTCCGGCTCCGAAACCCAGACCTCCGGTGCATAGACCCAAGCCCCCTGCTCCCAAACCCACCGAGCCCTGTCTCGATGCAGACAAGACCAAGAAGTAAGCGCCATGGAGTTCGAAGGATTGCCCGGGCGGCATGAAAGCCTCGATCACAATAGAGATCATGTTGCCCGGGCTGCCTCGGAGAGGTTGCACAGCGAGTCGGATGGGCTCCTTCGCCAGCGAGGCAGTCGCGCAGAGCACACCGCCGGCGATACCGGAGCCGGAAAGAAACAAGAAAAACCTCTCATGCCCGGTCTCGAAGGCAATGACTACACGATAAGAAGAGGCGACAGCATAAGCGCTATAGCCGTGCGCATGCTCAAGCTTCGTGGAGAGGAAGTATCTTCGCACAGTGTCTACGAAGAAGTCGGCAGAATAATCGATCTCAATTCGCCGAAACATCCCTGGATCGAAAAGCATCCCGAGCGGATCAAACCGGGAATGAAGCTCAAGGTCTGGGACAGCGATACCGGACCGGATCCGTCCTGCAAATGGAAAGACTGGAGCCAGGCGGAGCCCGGACGCACCACGGTCGCTCAGCGTTGCCAGAGCGTCTTTGCCGGTAAGGACACCCAGGTGATCGTCGCCCCGGGTGGGCGGGCTGTATTTACCTCAGGCTCCTTCGGATTCGTGGCGCCCAGAGGCTATGCCCGTGCTCTCACCGGTGCCAATGTCATGGCGGTGGGCGGCAATATCATCGATGATGGTGCTGCGATCCAGATACTGCACAGTGAAGCTATAGTTCGCAAAGACCCGCCGCGACCTCCATCGCTTATCAGCGAGAGCGAGCCGGTGCGGGAAACTGTCGTGGAGATCTCCGGAGAGCCTTCCGGAGAGCCTTCCAGAGAATCCGGCTGGCTCAGTCACGAAGAGATCGCCATGAAAATCAAAGATGGCTTCGATGTTCCGCCGGTTTGAGTTCGGCTTTCATTGCGTTACCCAGGGCTGCTCGCGCCAGGGTCCTGGTGGAGTCGAGAACCGGCAGAGATGAATGCTCTTGCGAAATAAGAAGCGGTATCTCAGTGCATCCAAGAACCACCGAATCGCATCCCTGGTTCTTTAGCGCTGCGATACAGCTCTGGAAATAACGGCGGGAGGGCTCATCGAAGACGCCATTGACCAGTTTGCTGAAGATTATCTCGTTGATCTTCAAACGTCTTTCAGCATCGGGGACCTCATGCTCGAGACCGAGGGCTCCCAGGGCTCCGGGATAGACCGGACCTTCCATGAGATATCTTGTTCCGAGAACACCCACCTTCTGATAGCCCTTCTCTCTTGCCAGGCTCGCCACGGCACCGGCTATGTGCAGCCAGGGAATTCGCGAATTCCGGGCAACAATGTCGAAAGCCTGATGGATGGTATTGTCCGGACAAATGGCAAAATCCGCTCCGGCATCGGCCAGGATCTCGCTGGAAGCGATCATCAGATCCGCCACTCCCTGCCAGTCGTTTTCTCTGATGAATCCCATATAGCGACTGAGAGGGAATGTATGCATGGTTATCTCCGGGTGGTTATGCTCCCCCAGAAGCTCCGGCGCTTCCATACAAATCGTTCGGTAGCACAATGCCGCGCCTTCCGCGCTGCAAGCGACTATGCCGATGTGTTTCGTTTCTCTCGTTTCTTTCATGGTGTTGTTGGACATTTACTTTTTCGAGTCACGGGCCACGTGACTCGTGAAAAGGTTAGATCCGTGCTCTGTCCGGGTTTGAGCTTGGTTGACATATTGATTGGTCGTTTAGTTTCGACTTTCAGAAAAAAAGAATGCCTGCTGTCGCCATGCTGGTGGATATTGTACGGTCCATAGATTGGCGCTAGTATATCGAAAGAATGCGACATTCTCTCACATTGTTGCTGATGGGATTCTTCCTGGCTTTCCTGGAGGTGGTTCCGGGCATTCCAGCTCCTGTGGAGGTGGGATCGTCATCCCTCAGCAGTCAGACCAGCGGCATCAAGCATGTCTCCTTTCTGTTCAAGCAGCCCATGGTGGAGCGAAGCCAGCAGGCTGAAGAGAGCCGGGTTTCGAGAGGGCCTTCGGCAGTGGGCTCCAGTGTCGAAGTTTGTTTTATAAACCGGAACGCGGATCACTCGGCGGGCTTTTCCTGTCGGTCGAGCTCGCAGACAGGCCGGCTATGGCTCCTCCGGCAAAGAATGCTCCTTTAATACTGGCGCAGCAGCGTTGATTCGAGATCACCGGCTTCGCTCGGGGGTATAACCGCCCCTGGTGACAGCTGCTGGTGAGCACATCCAAAAAACAAAACAAGGAGGTTAGTCATGCCCCAGGCATTACAGGACCACCTCTTTCAGCCCGTGCTGCAGTTCGCCAGGACCGATCAACCGGTTCTCCATCGCGATGCCGCGGTCGAGGAGGCTCTGGATTACATACGTACCCATGATATAGAGGACCGGCTGGTCTATTTCTATGTAGTCGATGAAGCAAAACGTCTGGTGGGGGTAGTTCCTACCAGGCGTCTGCTCACAGCCGGCCCCAGGGTGAAACTGGGCGAGATAATGCAGACTCATACAGTCTCGATTCCTGACTCGGCTACGGTCCTGCAGGCATGCAAATTCTTCGCCACCTACAAATATCTGGCGTTCCCAGTTACTGATAGAAATGGCACTCTTCTGGGCGCCGTAGATATCAGCTTCTTTCGCAAAGAGCAATTGAGCTTCGCGCACCGGCAACAGATCGAGGATACCTTTCAGCTCATCGGTTTCAGTCTTGCAGAGGTATCCAACAAGTCGGCGCTGGTGACCTTCAGGTACCGGTTTCCCTGGCTGTTTGCCACGATCGCCGGAGGCACTTGCTGTGCAGTGCTCTGCTCTCAGTACGAATCGACTCTGGAGACGATGATGATTCTTGCGTTCTTCCTCACCCTGGTTCTCGGGCTCGGGGAGAGTGTCAGCATGCAGTCCATGACCGTGGCCATTCAGCGTCTCCATTTCGTCAAACCGAGCTGGGCTGTCTATCTGAGCTGGATCCGGGCTGAGCTGCTGAACTCTCTCTGTCTGGGAACGGCGGCCGGATTCGTGGTGGCTGGAATAGTGGCTGCCAGCGGGGATATGAGAGCGGCGGCGGTGGTCGGGTCGAGCATCGCCGTCACTATCGTCTGCGCATGTCTTCTTGGTATAAGTGTCCCGACGCTATTGCATGCCATTCACGAGGACTCGAAAATTGCAGCCGGGCCTATCACCCTGGCCGTGACCGACTTGCTTACTTTGATGATCTATCTGAATGCTGCCATGGCTGCCGTCCAGATGCGCTAGCCGAAGAACAGGAATTTCCTTTTCTTCTTGAATCTTTCCATCTGGAGCTCCAGATGGCTGTCGGCGCTGAGATAGGGGGCGCCGAAATAGCGGCCCATTACCTGCCATGCCAGGGCTTCGCCAACGCCGTCCGCGGGCTCGTAAGAGACTTCGCCTTCATATTCGCATTTGAAAAGTCTCTCACCATCGCGTACCTCGGAGTCTTTGAAGATTGACTCCTCCTCGGGCAGAGGTTCGCCAATCTCGCTGGTGACACCGTCATCTGCAGAGCCGGCAAATTCTCGTATGAGCTTGCCCTTTTCGTAGTAGGCGTATCCGAAGTAGTTGACGGTGCTTATCGCAGTGACCAGCAGGAGTGACCCCTGGGGATAGAAGGTCAGGGCGGCGCGGAAAAAATCCTGATTGCGATCGTCGAAGCACTTATAGATGATGTCCCGGTCAGCCAGAAAGACAGCCTGGTCGTAGGCGCCGATGACGAATGCGGAGGATTCTGGGTAGTCGTCCATTTTGCAGCTTTCACCGGGCTCGAAGTTCTTGTAGCCGAGCTTCGCGGCGAGCTCCCGAGCTCTGTCTGGCTGGTGAGGGGGCAGGGTACCGAGATAGCCTGGCTGGCAATCTCCGGTAATGATGCAGGCGGTTTTCCATCCCATATATGTGGGGCCTCCCGTGACTCCGGGCATGAATTGTAACGCAAGGCGACGGTGTGTTTCTTTTTTTGCCGGACTGTGCCGAATATCGCAATATTGCGATTTTTCTCCAGCACCTTCTGATGTAGACTTATGCCTCGGTTGTCCGACCGGCAGGTCACTGGAAAGAGAAATGGAAACAGAAAGAGCCACCCGCGCCCAGCAGAAGCTGCTTCGTACGCTTCGATTGAAGGTCACCGATAAGCCCGGCTATCTCGGACGCCTGGCAACCCGGATAGGCGAGCTCAACGGGAATATCGGCGAGGTCTCCATCGCCGGTCAGGGACCGGGCTATCTGGTCCGGGAGATGAGTGTACAGATTGACGACGAGGAGCACCTGGAAGAGTTGGTCAGGGGTCTGAAGGAGATGGAAGGGGTCGATGTGGAGATGGTCATCGATCCGGTGGAGGCGGTACACAGAGGCGGCAAGATCGGCATGATGAGCCGGGTGCCTTTGGATACCATCGCTCACATGCGGCGGGTATACACCCCGGGAGTCGCCCAGATTTGCAAACTGATCCAGAAAGATGCCCAGCAGAGCCGGGCTTTCACCAGTATCGGCAATTCGGTGGCCATCGTCACCAACGGCACTGCCGTCCTGGGTCTCGGCAATATCGGTCCGGTCGCGGGCATGCCGGTGATGGAAGGCAAAGCGGTGCTCTACGAACAGCTCGTCGGTATCAGCGGAGTGCCGATTCTGATCGACAGCAGCTCGGTGGATGAAATAGTCGACGTGGTCAAAGGAATTGCCCCCACATTCGGTGCTATACATCTTGAAGACATTGCTGCTCCGGAGTGCTTCGAGATCGAGCGGCGTCTGGAAGAAGAACTCTCTGTGCCGGTTTTGCACGACGACCAGCATGCCACCGCGGTGGTGGCCCTGGCTGCCCTCGTTACAGTGGCTTACCGGCAGGGGATAAGCCTGCCTGATTCTCGCATCGGCATCATCGGTCTGGGTGCTGCCGGCGCCGGTATCGCAAGGTTGCTGGACTCTTATGGAGTGAAGAAAATCCTTGGAGTCGACCTGCGCGAAGACGCCATGAAACGGCTTGCGGATCAGGGCGGGTACCCCACTGATTTGAAAGGTGTCATGGATGGTTCGGACATAGTCATCTCGACCACCGGCGTTCCCGGTCTGATCAAGCCCGAGATGGTTCAGAAAGGACAGGTCATTCTGGCGCTCTCCAATCCGGAGCCTGAGATCGATCCGGATCTTGCCGTCGCCAGTGGTGCGCTTTTTGCTGCTGATGGGCGTACCATCAACAACGCTCTGGCATTTCCCGGACTCTTCCGGGGAGCGCTCATGGCTCATGCCAGCCGATTTTCCGACGAGATGAAGATTGCCGCCGCTACTGCCATCGCCGGTCAGACAAAAATGGACGAGCTCGTGCCCAGCATCCTTGATCGAGAAGTGCACAGGGTAGTTTCGGAAGCCGTTTCCCGGGCCGTATTCCAGAGCTAGAGCTGGCTCCGGTCTTTTTCTTTGTCTTTGATTTCGCCCGGGACTTTAGTTTCGGTCGGATCTTTGGTTTCGCTCAGATCTTTCGTTTCGCTCAAGTTTTCATCTTCGTCTACTTCTTCATTCAACTCTTGATCGGGAGATTCTTTTTTCGATTTGCCCAGAAGCTCGGCTGCCGATTCGATCCGCTCTCCGGTCATCAGTGCCAGGGCTTTGCCCATGAACTTATTGGCTCCTTCCGGATCTTTCTGGTGCTGCTTGATCTCGGACATGGTGATCAGGCTCTGGAAATAATTCGGATTGATCTCTATGGCTTTCTCGATCAGGGTCTCGGCTTCCTCTAGCTTGTCATGCTTTTCTTTGAAGCTGGCCAGGTGGACATAGGGGACCTCGAAGCCGGGGTATTTTTCGATCGTTTTTTCCCAGATACTGGCAGCGGCAGCTGGATCTGTCTTCTCGAGAGCGACGGCTTTCTGGTTTTCCCTGACGGCTTCATCAGGGGGTGTCTCCGCAGGCAGAAAACAGGCTGTGGCGTCCAGCATGGGATCGCCAGGGGCTCCGGCTGCGGCCAGGTCGTAGGCTTTTCGAGCGAGGCTGAAATCTTCCTTCTTTGCCAGAATCGATGCCAGGGAAGCGTATTCGATGGGCATGAGACCCGAAGCCGGCACCGTGTTCGCAGGGGGCGCAGTCAGGCGGGAGACGCCGAAAACAGCCAGGGCTGCTCCCAGGATCATCCCCACCGATCGCCTGGGGAGCACCGAGAGCTCCGGCACCACGTGACGAGCGAAAGGAATCGCTGAGACTACCGCCAGAACGGCTCCGGCCGAGGCTTCCTGCTCGGCCTGGGGACCATATTTGGCCCGGAGCTTGATGATAGTCACAGTCACGGCTGTGATGAACAATAGCCAGCTGGTAGTGGACGCCACTCGCAGCCCGCCTGAATAAACATTGAAAGCTTGCAGTCCGGCGAAGAGGAGCCAGAAGATCGGGAAGCGGCCTTTCTTATAGCCGGGTGTCTCCACCTCTTTGATTACTTCCCGGTCCAGGAGGTCGCTCTCATAGGTCGCTTGATCGAGAGAGTATTTGATCTGCGTGAAACGTGTTTCGAGCTTTTCTGCTTCTTTAGCTTTGCCGGTGCCGGTGAGAAAGTCCGAGTATTCGCGCAGGATGCGGACGAGCTGCAGGGAATCGGCAGGATGCCAGGCCTCGCAAGCGCGAATGGCCTCGTGATATGAATAGTCCGCCTCGTCCAGGGTGGTGGCGATGGATTCGTAGATTGCCCGGGCGTGGAAGACTCTGGGGAGCTCGCGTTTGCCCAGGGGTTGCTCGGCCAGGCTCAGGGCCCGGTCGATGTGCTCCCGCGCTTCATCGAGATTGCCGGAGCCCATGCAGGATATGCCGATATTGCATTCGATGAAGATTTCGTGGCTCATCCGGGCATCGGGCATGGCGGTATAGATGGCCATGGCTCGCTCAAGGTACGGCCGTGCCTGGTCGTAGAGACCGTTGAGATTCTTGAGATAGCCGGTGGTGGCAAGAGCCGTGATGGTCAGGTCCGCCGGAGGATTCGGTTGCTGGCTGAGTAGCTCGCTTGCCCGGCCGACCAGCAGAAGGGCGCTCCGGCTGTCGTCTTTGAGGTCCGCCACGGTGGCGCCGTGCACCAGGGTGGTGGCAAGCAGGATGGCGTTCGCCTCATTGGCTCTGGCCTGGTGATATTTCTCAGCCATGGCAATCAGGGTGACAATCTGCTTTTCGGCCTCTGCGACTTTGCCTGTATTGGCCCGGATGGCAGCCAGATAGCTGTATGCCGCAACATAATCCCTGGGTTTCTTCTTGCGATTGATCATCTTGACGGTCTTGGCCAGCAGTTTCTCTGCCGAGTTGTAGTCCCCCATGTCAATGTCGAGGGAGGCTAGACTGGCTATCGCTTGCTGGTTGCCGAAGGTGAGCAGACCGAAGATCTTGCGAGCGGCCCGGGGATTTTTCGGGGCGATCAGCTTGCAGATCTCGTTCAGGCCGAGGGCCAGGCATACTGGTAAAGGCAGCAGGAAGATTCGTCGGATCCAGTAGCCGGCGTCCCCGAAGGGCACGAACATCGAGATTATCGCCGCCAGTGCTCCGACCAGTCCGACAATGACGCCTGCCCTGATCAGGTTGGTGCGCTTGACATGGGACCGGGCGATAGTCTGGGGATCGATTGCGTCGAGGATAGCCCGGTCTGATGTCGAGGGTGGCTGACAGAC
Source organism: Cyanobacteria bacterium HKST-UBA02 (assembly GCA_020431945.1). Next base: position 12,707 of record JAGQHH010000013.1, read on the forward strand.
CGACTGGAGGCTCCTGGGAGGCTCCGCCGCCGCCGGCGCCGGAGCGGCAGCCTGGGTTTCGATTTTGACTGCGTCTTCGCCAGCGGCCTGGGGCTCTTCTGCCTTCTTCGGTCCGAAAAGCCCGAGAAGCGGTGCTTCCTGCTTGACCCCCCGGCTTCTCGAAAAAGACATTCCGTCCGGTATCACAGGCTTTGCCGGGACCGGCGCCTCTTCTTCGGCAGGTTTGACATAGTCTTCGAAGGACTGCTCCGATTGCGCTTCTCCGCCATCCAGATGCTGTAAGCGTGCTCGCCAGTCCAGCGGAGCAGATTCGTCCGAGTTTTGGTCTTCAGCCGGCATAAAAGATCATGTTACTAATAGCTTGCAACTTTCTTACCCGCGCGCTCAGGGGGTTAAACCAGCAGCAGGGGGATGCTGGATCAACACGAAATGCCCCCGCCTGTCGGCGAGGGCGTTCTTGATATAGCATTACCAGCGGTGGCGCGTTCGGTTTTCCGGTCAGCCCTTTTTGACTTCCCAGAAATCGCTGCCGAGGCTGTCCCAGGGCAGTCTGTGCTCGTCGGGAGCGTTGGCGTCGAACTGCTGATTGACGAAATAAATCATGGAAGCGGGCTTTTGACCGACGTTGGCCAGTCCGTGAGCGACCCCTCTGGGGATATAGAGAATCTGGGCTTTGCCGGCGCCGAGGACGAAACGCATGGTCTTGTTGTAAGTAGGCGAGTCTTTGCGGGCATCGAAGAGACCCACGAGGATCCGGTCGTAGGGCATGACGAACCAGACGTCTTCCTGGTTGTAGTGCAGGTGGAAAGCCTTGATTGTGCCCGGTAGCATCTGCGAGAAGGTGGACTGCTTCACTTTGAAGTCCGGAAGCACTTCGAGATTGCCGCTGTCATCGAGACGGACTATCTCAGCCAGGCAGCCGCCGTCGTCCACGAATAGATTGAGCGGAATGATCTGGACACCCTCGATGAGGGTTTTCGACTTGTAGTCCTGGATCGAGAGATCCTTGGCGTAGTCCTGGCCGATTGCTTCTTTAGTGAGAGGCTTCGTCGTAGGCATTTTTCTGACCTGTAGGCGTTCCCGGTGATTGACAAAGGGATAGGATATCAGATTTTGCCCTGTTTTCGTCCGATCAAGCCTCGATTGAGGCCGGGTCCGTCACCTTTTTCAACTGCAGATAGTTGCGCAGAGACTCCTGCCAGGGCGGCAACTCACGTCCGATGGTATGAATTAGGGTGGTTTTGTCCAGCACCGAGTACTTGGGTCTTGTTGCCGGCAGCTTCATATCCTTGGTCTCTATGGGAGTGATGGGCACATCGAGCTCCCGGACGATTTCCCTGGCGAACTCGAACCAGTTGGTCGTGCCGTCGTCGGTGGCGTGGTAGACGCCCCAGCGGTCGGTCTGGATGAGATCGGAGATGATTTCGGCCAGGCTCAGAGTGCAGGTGGGGGAGCCTATCTGGTCGGCCACCACGCGAAGCGCCTCGCCTTTGAGGGCCCGGTTGTGGATGGTATCGACGAAATTCCGTCCGTTGGGACCATAGAGCCAGCTGGTGCGCACTATGTAAAAGCGCGAAAGATGTCTCTGTACGGCTTTCTCCCCGGCGAGCTTGCTCTTGCCGTAAATCGAAAGCGGTCTGGTGGCGTCCCAGGTCGTGTAGGGCACGTCGTTCTTCCCATCGAAGACATAGTCCGAGCTGATATAGAGCATCGGAATCCCCATGGAAGCGCAGGATACCGCCAGGTTTTCGGTACCGTAGCCGTTGATCAGATAAGCCAGACCGGGCTCCGACTCGGCCTGGTCGACCTTTGTATAGGCACCGCAATGGAGGACCATGTGCGGTGCTGCCTCATTGAGAGTGGCTGCCACCTGCTCGTAATTGGTGACGTCCAGGATCTCCTTCGGCATCGGGATCACATGGTGTCCCCGGGATTCCAGGCAAGCAGTGAGGGTCTGACCGAGCATGCCACCAGCGCCGGTGACCAGCAATTTTTCAGTGGGCATCGATTTCTCCCAGACTCAAGTCCCAGGACTCAGCCGGCCACTGCCGGTCTGGCGCCGGCTGGCTCGGCCACGGTAGTGGTCTGTGTTGCGGACTCGGACTTGCCAAGCACCTTGTTGAGCCATTCTTGATTGGCTTTGTACCATTCGATGGTTTCGGCGATGCCGGTCTCGAAGGTATAAGACGGCGACCAGCCGAGCTCTTTCTGGACCTTGCCGGAGTCGATGGCATAACGGCGGTCGTGACCGAGACGGTCCTCGACATAACGGATGGAGTCTTCGCCTTTGTCCAGGGCCGCAAGCAGGATGCGGGTGATCTGCATATTGGTGTACTCGTTGTTGCCGCCGATGTTATAGACTTCGCCGGGAGCGCCTTTATGGAACACGGTGTCGATGGCACGGCAGTGGTCTTTGACATGGAGCCAGTCGCGGATATTGCCGCCGTCTCCATAGACAGGCACTTGCTTGCCGTTGAGAAGATTGTTGATGAAAAGCGGGATGAGCTTTTCCGGATGCTGGTAGGGACCGTAATTGTTGGAGCA
>JAGQHH010000156.1 GCA_020431945.1 Cyanobacteria bacterium HKST-UBA02
ACGAGCCCGCCGACATGTTCGGCAAATGTATGCGAATACCAGATCAGCTCATCGTCAAATATTACGAGCTGGCCACAAACCGGACCGGCGCCGAAATCGACAAGATCAAGAAAGAGCTCGACAGCGGCATCAACCCCAAAGAGACCAAATTGAATCTGGCGAAACAAATAGTCGCTCAGTATCACGGCGAGCAAACCGCAACCGCCACTTACGAAGAGTGGATCAGAGTGCACAGCGAAAAACAGCTCCCTGAAGACATGCCCGAGAAAGAAGTCGACAACGGTCAGGCCCTCTTCCGGGTGCTGGCTGCTATCGGGCTCGCCTCCGGCTCCGGAGACGCAAAACGAAAAGTCGCTGATGGAGGCGTGCGGATCGACGGCGAGCAGATAACCGATCCCAATTTCACCGTCAACATCGAGACCGGCTCCAGCGTCGTCCTGCAAGTGGGCCGGCGGAACTTCGTCAGGGTGAGAAGCAAGTCCTGAAGGCCTGCTCCGCATCGCATACGGTATCAATCAATGAGGATCGTTCAGCGCAGAGCGCGGATCCCATAATTGATCACGCCCCGGCCGGCCGTATTGACCACCCGGCGCATCATGCGCTTCTTGCGATTCTTCTTCTCGGGCACCTGACCTAGAAGCTCCTGTTTCTTGGCTGCTTCCGGATCGGTAATCACGCCGTTGGCATTGCGGAAGTCCTCGTTCTTGTCATACTTCGGTCTTCCGTAATCGACGAAGGCGGCAGTATCGAACTTCGAATAAGGCACGAAAGGTCGGCTGGCCATACGATCGTGCATGATCTGATCGGTCGTCTTGAAAGCTGCCTGCGGGACCGGATGTCCCGGAAGGAGAGACTGGGCGGCAAGGCGCGAGTCGAGGATGGTGTCGGAGCTGGCCAGACGATGCTTGGCCTCGTATTTCTGATCGAAACCCTGCATCTTGCTGCGCTTGACCATTGCGGCCGGGTGCTCATTGTGATGAGCGAGATGGAGATTGCGGAACATCGTCCGCTTCTGCCCCTCGCTCAACGCCGGATTGGTCCAGACATCGTGCAGCCTGGCGGCGAATCCGATCTCACGGACAAGATCCGTGGGATTCCAGTAACCCGGCATACAATGAAGCACAGTACCGTCGGAAGCCAGGACAAAAGTCTGGAGATTGTGCGGACCGGCGCCATTGGTCGTATTGATCGCCTGACCGCCGATCTCGTGCTTGCCGGAGAATCCGGCATAGGACTCCTTGGAGATATCGGTGTATCCGCAGACTAACTCGTCTTTGAGAACTGAATAAGCTGGTTCTTGCGAGAGCGACACGGCTCTCAAGCTATTGGCGGCACTTCACGTGGCGCCGTCCATCTTGCCGACAAGCTGGATCCAGAGGATCATCTTGCCCTGCTGCCTGGCGTCGGACTCGGCGGCTGCCAGATTGGTGTGCCATTTGATGCCTTTATTGACCTGATCGATATTCTCCTTGGCGGCATAGCCCGGAAGGAGCTTGGGAGCCGCCCCTGCCTGCTCGCCTGGAAATACCGTCAAAAACCCGGCACCGAGACAGGCACCGACAAGCAAAGACACTATCCGGCCGGGTCGGCCGCGGTATTGATTCATCTGCGATCCTCGAAACACTCTAATTCCGGGTTTAATTCGACTATACCTTGACAGACGCCCGGCTTCCTCAAAAAGTTCAAGGAATACGCTCATTTAATTATTAAATCTGACTGTTCGAGGCTCTATCCGGCAGCCCGGGCTGCTCCGATTCCTACTCCCCGGCTGAGCCGGTCGACTATCTTGAGCTCGTTTCCCAGACGTTTGAGATCGGTTACCAGCTTCTTGCCGGACGGCGGACTGTTCTCGAGAACGAACAGCCGGCAGAGAATACGCTCTCTTCCTTTGCTGTACAGCTTGAACAGCCGCGGGGAAACCCGGGTCTCATCCATGCCGGAAGGCATGGCCCCGAACAACCGGGTCCGGATCGATCGGCAGAGCAACTTGAGCTCCACTCTCACCTCACCAGCTGTCAGGGTGTGATACTCCCCTGCCAGAGAAGCGGCACGGCTTATCTCGTCAGCCGGATAGCCGGCATCCAAATTCATGGCAATCGCCATCATGATTCCTCCTGAAGAAAATTACTGTTGTGCCTGAACGGGCCGTTCGCCTGCGGTCCAACACCGCCGGGAGCCTTCAGAACGAGACCGGTGGGTCCTCGATCCGTTGCCAGACACATGTGATTTCGCTGAAATCACTCGAGAATGTTCTTGGACTTGTTCGATTCGACAATAGAACAAACTGCACTCTTGCTAATCACCCTAACAGATCAGACAGGACAAGTCAAACGAGCCGGGGAATGTGATATCGAATACGATACCATTATGTCTGGTTTCCATATGGTGATCATTCCTGGGGCTGATCCAATAATCGGGCTCCCTGTACGAAAATTATCCATAGGAAAGGAGGGCGTTACGAATATGAACACAAAACCAACAACAATCGAGAACAAGCAAGAAAATGGCAACCTCCCCATAAGGCGAGAGTCTTCGATGTTTCACTCGCTTCAACATGAGATGAACAGGCTCTTCGACGAGTTTCGGCACGGGCTCGGCATGGGCCAGGCTCATCCTCCATCGCCTCTGGCATTCCCCTTCCATACCCGGGTGGATGTCACAGATACTGATAAAGAGCTGATTGTCACAGCCGAGGTTCCCGGCGTTGATCTAGATGACATCAATCTCTCCCTGACCAGAGACGGTCTGGCTATCAAAGGAGAGAAAAGAGAGGAAAGAGAAGAGAAAGACCGGGGCTATTATCGCAGCGAACGCTCCTATGGCTCTTTCTACCGACTGATTCCCCTGCCCTGCGAGGTTGACCGCGATAAAATCGACGCTTCTTATAAGGATGGCGTACTCAAAGTCAAACTCCCGAAAAATGCTGAGGCGATCAAGTCCGAGCAC
>JAGQHH010000157.1 GCA_020431945.1 Cyanobacteria bacterium HKST-UBA02
TTTCATCCAGACTGACGCCGCCATCAATCCCGGCAATTCAGGCGGTCCCCTCGTCAACATCGACGGCGAAGTGATCGGCATCTGTACCAGTGCTGTCCAGAGCGGCGCCCGGGGGATCGGATTCGCTATTCCAGTGGATCTGGCTAACAGCGTCTCCAGGAAGCTCATGTCCGAGGGCAGCATAGCCAGGCCGTATCTGGGGCTCTATATGCGGGACATCGACCCGGAGCGCAAGAAAGCTCGAAGCCTTCCGAGCAAGCCCATTGCAGTGGTGGTCAACAAAGTAGTTGCAGGCGGACCGGCAGCCGATGCCGGATTCCATCCCGGCGATCTGATCGCCAGAGTCAACGGCACGCCCGTACATTCCAGCGACGAGGTGCGTGCCTTTATCCATGCTGCCAGGCCGGGCGATACGCTCGACATGGATATAGTCCGCAACGGCATCTCGAGCCGATTGAAAGTGAAGCTGGGCAACTACCCTTCCAACATCTAATCGAAGATGATCCAGTGTCCGGTCTGCAGCACTAATCTCGAATTCTGGCAGATTGAGTGCCATGACTGCGGTCAGTTCATTTCGTCCAATGCCATCCCCATTGTCGAGGCGGTGCCCATCGAAGAAGGCGATCTGGAGCAAGCTTTCGCCACCTGGATGAAACGCGGTCGCAAGGCATTCAAGCTGAAGTCTTTCGATGAAGCCCATGCCTGCTACGGCGAGGCCCTCAAAAGAGTGAAAGGCGTAGCCGGGCTCGAGACAAGCGAAGTCAAGGCCCGTCAGTGTCTCGCCGATGCCTATGAGAAGCTCGGTCAGAAGGAAGAGGCAATCGAAAATCTCATCGGGGTGGAAAGTCTGCTCGCAGACGAGAAGGCCAGGGAGAAGATACGCAAGCGCATAGACCGGCTCAACAGAGGCGAGCTGGAGGTGGAGCCGGAGAGCCGCTTTGTGCCTTGCGAGAAAGAAGATCGTCAGAGCGCCAAACTTTATTGTTCGAGTTGCTTCAGACTGCTTTCCGAAGCGGAGGTCTATCCCTTCCGTCAGGGCAAGTCGTCTCGGTCCCGTTGTGCCTGCGGTAATGAAGGCTCACCCATGGTCATGGTGGGGCGGGAGCTCGATGTGGAGGGCTTGCTCGAGTCCGGAATGCGGCGCAATCCTCGCAAGGATCGTCTCATCGAAGCTGCCCAGAAGCCCGTGCAGGGCGGCAGAACCAGGAACACAGCATTCTGGCTCGCTCTTCTGCTCGGGCTTTTCGGTGCTCACAAGTTCTACCTGGGCGAGAAAGCCAGGGGATACGCCTATCTGGCACTCTGCTGGACCCTCATACCCTGGGCCGTGGCAGTCTATGAGGCGATTCTCATAGCTCAGATGTCCCGGGTCTCTTTCAATCTGGTCTATAACATCGAGAGAGTGCTGGCTCGCATGCCGGACGAGGAGAGCCTGCCGCCGGATCAAGAAGATGCAGCGGTGCTGTCCATGATCGTTTCGGAGGACGATCCGGAAGACCTCATTGATGAGTGGTCCGTGGAAGACGAAGTCTGAGATTTATGATAGGGTCTTTGTTATGCATAGAAGTCTTCTGAGCGGCAGAGCAAGAGGGTCTCAGATGGCGGAGTTCCCCGTCGTCATGTTCGTGCTTCTGCTCTTTTTCTTCTTTCCCCTCATCGATCTCATCAGTGTCGGCGTCTCTTATGGATTGTGCGGGGTGCTCAACAGCAACCAGGCTCGCGAAGCAGCCTTGATTCGCTTCGATGATGCCGCCAAGCCCGACGGGCTGATCAAGAAAGGGCTCCCTGACGATTGGCTCGGCGGTATGGGCAAGTTCGTCAAGATCGTGGGCTATCCTCAGACCGATATCGGCTACCGGGACGGGCAATCCGGCGACAAGATCGTCAGCGTTGCCACTACTGTTACCTGCAGCCCATTTCTTCCCATTCCTTTTCCAGTTGCCAGCGTCCCGGGTTTGAACGGTCCCATGACTTTCACCATCGTCTCGGAGAGACCCATGGAGAATCCGGACTATGCAGGCAGTGGCGGGGTGGCGGCCGGCAGTTCCTCCGGTAGTCCCAACCAGGTCATGAATCCTGCCTATACCTACGGCAGTCAGTATGGAAACAGCCCTGGCTCGAGCGCTGGTCCCACCGGCCCCGGCGGCCCGGCGGGTCCTGCAGGTCCGGGAGGCCCTGCTGGTCCGGCAGGTCCGGCTGGTCCGGGAGGTCCTTCCAGTCCCGGGCAGTGAAGTCTGTGCTGGCTACGAGTGCCAGTGAACCGATCTCGTTTCACGGACCACGTGGCCCGTGAAAAGGCTAGATCCTTGTGAGACAA
>JAGQHH010000158.1 GCA_020431945.1 Cyanobacteria bacterium HKST-UBA02
ATGAAGGATCCCGATCTGTCCGCCGACACCAAGGCTGTCCTCGATATCTATCTCAAGGGCACCGATAAGCGCACCGATGAGGATACCCAGAAGCTCGCCGACATCGCCCTCAAGGGCAAGAATCTCGACATGTTCAACGAGGTTTTCCGGGACGCCAGCCAGACTGCCCGGGACTCTTTCCTGGAGCACGGCGGCCGGGACAAGATCATGAAGGCCTTCGGCACCCCGGTGGGAAGAGGTGCGGGGACCCACCGGATCGAAAACGAGAACACCCGCCATGCCATGGACTATGTGAGGCTGGGCAAGCTCGATGTGGCTACCCGGGTCTCGGACAATACCGGAGTCTTCAACGACAACGAGGCTGCCATCGAGCAGACCCTGAAGACCATGACCGATGCCGAGAGGCAGTCTTACAAGGACGGCAGGCGTCTTGCCGAATCCGGATCGAGCCGCGATAGCCTGAGCGAGGCGGACCGCACCAGTCTCGACTATTACACCAGGATCCATGACAGTCTCACCCGGGCGGGCAACGAGCGTGAAGTGGCGAAGTGGGAAGACCTCATCGACAACAAAGAGGGCGGTCTGGTCACCAGGCTCGCTGCTCATGGCGGGATCATCGATGACAGCCTGGATCAAGTGCTCGGCACCATCGAGCATATGAGCGACGAGGACGTAGCCCGGCTCAAGAGCGACCCCGAGTATCTGAAACGAGTCCGGGACGTGCTGGCTATCGACCTCAATGAAGACGAGCAGAAGCGCGCCAATGATCTGATCGATCGCAAACTCGAAGGCGGGCAGCGATCGATTACCGAGTCCATCAAAGACAAGACCGGCTTCTGGAACACCGATGAAGAAGGCATCTATGATGCCATCAAGCACATGACGCCGGAGGAGCAGGCGCGTTATCGCGAAAACGAGGATTTCCGCAAAGAAGTCGACGGTCTGGTGCGCTCCAGCCTGGACTACGGTCACGAGCAGAAGGCTGCCTTCGAAATGCTCGATTCTATAAAGCGAGGCGATAATCCGGAGAACAACATCATCGCCAAGCTCCACGAGCACGCCGACCATTTCAATACCGACGAGGGCCAGGTGGTCGCCGATCTCGAGAAGGCTTTCAAAGACGATCCGGGGCTCCGGGACAGGATCAAAAACGATCCCGAATATGCTCGCCGTTTCAACGAGGCTATTCATGCGGCTCTCGATCCCTACGAATACCAGCGCTATGCCAAACCCCTGATCGACGACGGTCGCCTGCCCTTCAAAGTCAAAGCCGAGCTCTACAATGGTGTTTTCGACGATGACGAGAAAGGGCTCTTCCAGGCTATCTCCGCGGGAAGCCCTGAGGACTGGAAAGAAATCACCGACAATCCGGCTTCGGTGCTTCCTTTCCTCAGCGAATCGGAGCGCCAGATCGCGGTCAACATCGCCTCCCAGAACGGCGAGATGCGTCCGGAAGACAAATTGAGAGCCGCTGTCATCGGTATGGGCACCGATGTCACCGCCATCAAGCAGGTGCTCGAGGGTATGAGCCCCGCCGATCTGCAGAAAGTCAAAGATGACTATCTCAGCAAGTACAAGTCCGATCTGCTGGGTGATCTGATGAGCGATGAAGGGGGAGCTATTCGCGAGCTCTTTGTCGACAAAGTCGGCGAGCAGCCCCAGAGCGACCGGGAAGCTTTCAATATCGCCAGCCAGCGAGTCTATAAGAGCGTCGACGGAGTCGGTCGTTCCCTGGTGGATACATTCGACGGCACCGCCGACATGAGCATGGACGCTCTCAATCAATACGCCGGCGGCATGTCCGAATATTCCAGACGTTTCGAGGAGATGCCTGCGGACAAGCGCCAGGAGCTCCAGGAAAATCTCATGAAAGCCGTGGAGCTCTATCGAGAGTCGGAGAGCTCCGCAGCCGACACCCTGGTGGATGGAGCCATCATCGCTGCCGGTATTGGTGGGGCCGCCTTCACTGGTGGTGTCAGTCTCTCGCTTCTGGCTTGCACCACTGTAGGTGGTGCGCTCTTCAAGGTCGGGGCGAAATCGGTAATTATAGGAAACGATTATGAATTCGCCAGCACCCAGATGCTTGCCGATGCTGCTACCGGCGGCATCGATGCTGCCACAATCTTTCTGGGACCGGCTCAGTTCGCGCAACTGGCCAATCTCGGCAAAGCGTCGGCCGGAACCGCCGCCCGCGGTATCCTGTCGGCTGCCGATGATCTGGCTCTCGCCTCGGGACGCCAGATTCTCAAGGAAGGCGCTTCCGAGACCCTGGAGAGAAAGCTCTTCGAGCAGGTCGCCTTCGCTATCTCGAACGGTTCCGAAAGTGTCGATGAAAAGGTAATCACCAGGCTGGCCAGGGAGTTCGCCAGCAGCGCCGACGATATTCCGCAGGTCAAGCAATTGATCGGCAAGAGCCTTCAAGAAGCAGTCAACGCCGAGGCCACCGGCGCCATCAAGACCACTGCCCGCGAGCTGGCCCTCAATTCGGCGGCAGGCAATGTCGGGGGCGGTCTCTCCGGGATGGTCTATGGCGCTACCGAATGGGACGCCTCGAGAAGCTTTGGAGACAATCTGGCGATCCTCGGGCAACAGGGATTCACCGGCGCCGCCATGGGAACGGGCATGGCTTTCGGCTTCACCGCCGGATTCAAGGTGGTCGGTCGCGGGCTGGGCGCCCTTCGCCATGTGGATGCACCGCCTGGCTCGGTGGTGGACAATGCCGCAGCCGATGTCGTGGAGGATGCGCTGGAAGAGGTCGGTCATGCACCGACAGTAGTGGCAGCGTCCGGCGCCCTGGCAGCTACCGAGCAGGCCGGCGCCCATGGTCTCAAAGATGTCGTGGAAGAGGTCCTTCCCGGCAATCTACACGCCGATGCGCATCTGGATGTCGGAGGATCTCTTGAAGCGAATCCCGGAAAGACCGTGGTCGGTGAATCAGGTCCTGTCGATTTCAGTCCTGAAAGGACCGAGGTCGGAAAGGCGCCTGATAGCCTGGTCGCGCAGCGCGTGCCGGTGGAAGGGGCGGAGCAGAATTTCAGTTTCGGCGATCGTGTGCAAGTGAGCGGATCTACCGAGGAAGCTTATCTCAGGGGGGTCGATTTCGAGACCGGCCAGCCGATTGTCGAATTCCCGGACCGGGAGCACTATGCCGTCCGCTACAAGCGGGTGGAGAATATGAACGATTACCGCCCGATCAAAATCGAAGGCGAAGACTTTTATCGAGATCAGCATGGAATAGTCTATTCGATCACCGACTATGGAGAGGGGCCGATGGTTGCCCCGGTTCACAAATACGAGGTGGTGGACGGCAAGACTCTTGCCCATGCACCGGCGCAGACCGGAGACGCCAATCTCGCTGCCGGTCGTGTAGCCGACGCGGTTGTCGAGCCGCCGCCTTCGCCCCGCCCCCTACCGGTGGACCGGGTGCCCCTGGAGCCGCCGGCGGTGCCTCAGGGCCAGACGCGCTTCGGCGAAGGCTACCACAGCACCGGTATCTATGACGATGCTTATCTCACAGTCAATGGCTACCGGATGGACAATGTGCCCAGCTATGACGGCAACCCTCTTTCGCTCGGGCGTCACACCCTGGGAGGAGACTTCGGCACCAGTGTCTCCAGGGATCACGCTCAGATCAAGTGGGACCCGGACCAGCAAATGTATT
>JAGQHH010000159.1 GCA_020431945.1 Cyanobacteria bacterium HKST-UBA02
GACATGGTGGTCTCGCGATCGATCGCCAGCATCGTCACATAATGCTCCGCCAGCGGCCGGTGAAGAATCTTCGGCACGGCATCGTCGCCATCAGAAAGACTGACCGGCTCATCGAAAATGCTCGCCACAGCCAGGAGCCGGTCCCTGATGGATGGGAACAGTCGCTCACGGACGGATTCGAAATCGCTGTAATCTTCCGGCTCGAGGGTAGCTTTGATCAGATCGATCTGTTTGAAGATTACCGACTGCTTCGCCTCGTTGTCACCGCAGAACTCGTACTCCTGATAGAGATTCTCGAGGTTCCAGAACGAATCGCCGAGCACTATGCGAAACTGCTCGGCATCATATTCGATACCTTCCAATTCGATGCCTTCCCGGCTGAGCATGTCAACAGACAGTTGGATGACGACACCGGCAAAAGTGTCTCGCTTTTCGCGCTCTTCCTGACTGATTGTCATCACCACCTCAGCTCCGGCTATGCTTTTCCAGCTCAGGTTTTACCATGCTCTTCCAGCTCAGGACCGCCTGCATTTTCGACGCTCCATTCCGGTCATGTGATTCTACCTCAAAGAGCAGGCTCCGAACCCGGATCTGAATCCGGATCTGAGTCCGGATCTGAATCCGAATGTGTTCGCTCTTCGACTCCTTTGCTTGCCATCTTGCAAACCGCCTCCAGCTCAAGCGGTCTGCCCAGAACCGTCTCCAGGTCATGAATAGCAGAAGCTAGCATTAACCCCCGCTCCTCGAAGCGCGCGCAAAGAGTCGCTGCTGTTCTTACAAGAAGCTGAATTCGCGAGGACTCGACATCCAGATTCCGCTCCATGTACTCCAGGGCAATAGAGGACAGAATTCCGACGGTAAAAGCGCGATCGAAATCAGTGCCTGCATTGTCGTGAGACTCGAGAGATTCGAGAATCATCCCTGCGATATTGAGCGGATCTTCGAGAGCAGCCGTGCATTTCGCATAAAACGGCAGGCGAAAGCTCAGGAGAGCCAGAAGCAACCCCAGTTGCTCGTGCCGGTCGGCCTGCCGAGCCAGGATGTGGCGCTGGAGCTTCGCTTCGGTCCAGTTGAGCGCCTGGCGATAAACGACATGAGCTGGGTGCGACTTGAGCTGGTTGTCCACTGATAGGAATCTTTTACTTCGGGTGCCTTCGGAGTGAAGTATGACTGTCAGGACAAATTTTCTTCGAAAAGAATGATCTGAGAGTCATTTATACGCAGCTATATGACTGTCAGGACAAGTTTTTTCCGAAAAAGATGACCTGTGAGTCATTTTTCAATTTCGGGCGCAGGCAGGCTCAGGCGGGCTGAAGCTCGTTGAGGGCAGGGACGCCGGTGCCATCGAGATAGACCTGGAGCTGCTCCAGCGAAAACTGAACGCCGGAGAAGAAGTCCCCGAATTCGCCGTACTTGGCGCTGGCCTCGTCGAAACGCATCTCATAGATGAGCTTCTTGAAAACACCCGGATCGTCGGCATAGAGGTCGACGCCCCATTCGTATTTGTCGAAGCCGATGGAGCCCGAGATTACCTGAGTGACAAGACCGTGATAGGTGCGGCCGATCTTGCCGTGGTCGAGCATCAGCTTGGCACGCTCCTCGAAGGGCAGAGAATACCAGTTGACTTCCTCGCCGCGTTTCTTGTCCATTGGATAGAAACAGACATAGCGACGCTGAGGAATTCTTGCCCAGAGTCTGCCGGCGTGGCGGGGATGGTGCTCCTGCTCTTTCAAGAGCTCATCGAAAGCTTCGGTCCACTCGGGAGAGAAGGGCTTCAGATCGCGCTCTTTGAGGGTGGCATGAATCCTGCCGGTAGCTTCGTAGAGCCCCAGCTCGAGAATCGATACATAAGAAGAGAGGGGGGTGAGAAACTGCCGCAGGCGCAGCTTGTCAACAACTATCTGGGCATGAGCCAGACCGTCGTAAGGCTTGCTGTAGTGGGTAAGCATGAGCTCGCCCTTGTGACCGAGAAGCTGCGCCAGACCGACGTCGGCGTCTTCGGTCTCTTTGAGCGACTTGAGCGCCGCTGTCGCCTCCCGGGCGATCTCCTTGCGCTCGCTTTCCGGGAGCCTGTCCCAGGCGAGTCTGTCGAATGCGAACATGCGGTGGAGAATCCACCAACCTTCCAGAGATTCGGGTACGTCGGGATGGCGCATGAGAAGTGCTCCTGAGCGGTGAGAACAAGAACCGTAGCGAACGAGCCCTTGACAGGCAAGCTCCGGCGAGCTCGATAAAGCCTGGCAGATTCGCTTTCGGCAAGATAGCGATAATACCAGATAGAGCTGCCGGAGCCGCCTTCGGGCGCCGAATCTTTTAAGAACCGCTACTCCGTTTCATTTAAGAACCACTACTCCGCTTCATCGGTGACCTGGTTCTTCCATGACGACCTGTTAGAAGCTTTCTTATCCGGAAGTCTTCTTGTCCGGAAGTCTTCCTATTTAGAGGTCTTCCTGAAGATTCGGTAGATCGAGACGCCCACCAGGACCACCAGGGCGGTCACGGTGAGGAGCCTGATCCCCTCGGCAATCAAGCGGCAGGTCGCGACCACGGTGGCGCCTCTCTCGAACTCGTTCCATTCTTCGCCGCCCACCTCGCTGCCGAGGAAGACGCTGGTCACCATCCGGCTCAGAAGTTCGGTCACCGCGGAGACGGTGTTATTGATGAACTCGGTGATCCATTTACCGATCATATGACCGATGTTGTGGAAGAGATTGGTGATGATATCGTTTCCCCAGAAAGTGTAGCGACCCTGATAGACATCACAATAACCATAGTCGGCCAGCTGGCCTACTTCGCTACCCTGACCGTATCGCGGGTCCACCGGAGCGCCCACGAGCCCGCCGCTGAACTGTTCAGAGCCCTGAGAAGGAGGCACATATCGCTGGAGAATATCTGAGGTTCCTTCCGGTGTCACCTGGGGCACCACGATCTGCCTGGCGGCAGGCATGAGCTCCGCCATATTGTCCACGCCCACAAGCGATGTATAGGGCGTCATGATATGGTGCTTCAGCCCCAGGTCGGTAACGGCGATCTTCCGCTTTTCGGAGATGCCACCATCTTGAAACTCGAGATAATCCTGAGCCAGAAGATCCTCCACCCTCTGCCTGGCCCAGAGCGTCTCCACCAGACGATTGTCGGCATTGCGTACCGGGAGCACCAGGCTCATCTCCTTGCGATAGGGCTTGCCAGAGGCGTTGCCGGTCAAGATCACTTTTCCGGTGCCGGGTCTGGTGTATCTGCCGGTGATTCGAATCGGACGATGAGACCAGAGATCCTGCGAGCCGCCGGCGCTGCAGAGATCGAGCAGCTCGACACCTTCGAAGGACACCTCGACATCAGTAAGGATCGGCGCTGCGATTTTCTTCGCGAAGTTTTCGGCAATTTCTCTAGAATTCGAATCGAGCAGGACATATTCCGCCTCGCCACCACCTTCGCGAGCCATGGCGTCGATGAGAAAACGATTGACACTATTTCCGGTACCGAAGGCGAACCAGCGGGAAGTTCCCCTGAGCTTGCGCACTGTCGATAGAACTTCGTACTCATTGTCGACATAACCATCGGTCATGAATGTGACTATCCTGAGTCTCTTCTTATCGGCAGGCATGGAGCAGGCTTGCTTGACAGCGGGCAGCATGAATGTGCCGCCATCAGCGGTGATGGCTCTCACGAATGCACGGGCATGCAGAAGGTTGCCGCTTCTGATTCTCTCGGGCTTCGAGAAAAGAGTCTGCACACTATCGCTGAAGGCGATGACTTGAAAAGTGTCCTCCGGATGCAAACGATCGAGCATATAGAGCAGGGTATCCTTGGCCTTCTCTATCGGTGCCCCTTCCTGAGAGCCGGAGCAATCAACGATGAAGATGAGCTCGCGAGGGACTACCCGTCCGGCTTCCACATGCGCCGGAGGCATGAGAGTGATGGTGGCATAGCCGTCACCCTTCCCGTCCCTGTGCGTGAAATAGCTGCTCTCGATATCTTCGCCGCTGGCTCTCCAGGTGAGGACAAAGTCCCGGTTGGGTATGGTTTCGAGATCGCGGAGCCGGATGTGGGCATGATGCGGCTCGTCCAGCGTCACGGCGATCTCATGCAGCCTGGACTCTATCCCCGCGAGAGTACCTGGCGAGTCTATCCCGACCGCGATCGAAAGGTCGCGTCCGCCTCTGGTTGCCGGCACTGAGGGCACGTCACTTGCCGAGCCCGAGGGACTGAAGCGGGGCCCGACCACTGTCGGGAAGCTGAATGTATAGTTGCCATCGGCGAATGCCAGCTTGGTGACATATGTGGTCTCGACATAGATATGTTGATGCGGCGCGATATTCGCTACTCTCTGGGTGAATATATTGGGTCTCTCCTGATTGAGAAGGGCCGCTGTATGACCCCGACTCACCGCCTCCCTGTAGATCTGCTCCGCCTCTTCGCGTCGCTTGATCTCGGCTTCGATGACCCGGTTGCCGGTCCTGAGCACCATGCGTTCCACGGCACCATGCTCGTCCAGAGGCAATTGATAGATCGCCTCGAAAGTCTCGTTAAAGCTATTCCGAAACTCCTGCTTGACTGTGACCCGAGCGATGGAGCCGGTAATCTGCGCCGATACATCGGTATGCTCGAGGGGGCATTCGCCCAGGCGTCCGGTGGGTCCCATGGCATCGAGGAAGCCGGCGTCGACGAATTGGTCGACGGATTTGTTTAGGGATTGATTTAGGGACGGCGTGCCGGCTATTCTGTTCGGCCAGTCCAGAGGCGGAAGCAGGCTGTAATCCGGCGGGGTTATCTTCTCCGGTTCGAGGCTCGCCTGGTAGCCCGTATAGCAACAAGCCAGACAGTGAATGATTATAAGAACGATACCAACCGAGATGGTGGCAGGTGGGCGCCATCTCCTGGACAGGTCACCGGCTGTCTGAACATCTTGTTCCTGGGACCTGTCTTTTTTTCGGGGTGAGAAAAACATATAAAGAACCTCCGCATCCACCGGTTGGTGGCGAGAAACACAAATAACCAGATCACATCGTGCGGTTGTCTCGCCCCCGGAGGCGAGACATAAAACACCGCGTTCGCTGTGACGAGATCAGCTAGCAATCGATCTTCACAAGTAGGGCTATTATTGGCGCTGCAAAACCAATAGCAAGGGAGTTTTCCGCGGTCTCAGTGCCTGTTTTCCCCATCACGCCGCTGATAATTTAGAAACCTCCCCGTGCTGCTATGATCGAGCCTGGACGGCAAGACCTGACGCAAAGTCCTCGTGCAGGTTCTCGTCACATAGTTCGGAATCCTCTTTATGACTGACGACCCCATCTGCCCGATTTGTTTGAACCCGAAAAAGAGTAAGAGCGACGGAAGCCTTACCCAGTGGATCATGGCCTGCACCTGCGACGTGGCTCCGGACCCCGAGATCGAGCAGACCGCCATCGAGCTCTGTCAGACCTGCGGAAAAAAGATAGGCAAAGGCCGGCAGGGGTCTTTCACGCAATTTATCTTTCGCTCGGACCTTTGCAGCTGCGACCTCCCGAGGCCCATCAAGCACGGCGCCGACTCTTTGCCTGCCGCGCCTGGGACCGAAACCCATTCAGGGATGGCTGTCCAGGAGGGCAGTGACCTCGCTCCCCCTCCAGAGGAGCTCGAAGAGGAGATTCTCCTGGACGAAAGGAGCTTTCCAGTGGAGCGATACAGAGCCGTAGGAGTGCTAGGACAGGGGGCGGGAAGCAAGGTTTATCTAGCCCGCGACAGGCTTCTCAACAAACTTGTAGCAGTCAAGACATTGACGGCAGCCTCGCCCCAGATGCTGATCAGCTTCCAGGATGAGGCACGAGCGACAAGCCGGCTCCGTCACCGCTCGATAGCTGATGTCATTGATTTTGGTGCCACCACTGCAGGCACACCTTATATGGTGCTCGACTATGTCGAGGGCAATTCTCTACAAGCGATCATCGCCTCCGACGGAACTCTGCCCTGGAACCTCTGCCGGAGCATCTTCATCGAGCTCTGCGAAGCCCTGTCCTATGCGCACGAACAAGGCATATTCCACAGAGACATCAAACCGAGCAACATTCTCATCAATCTCATGGAAGACGGAACCCTGACCGTTCATATCATAGACTGGGGAATCGCAATAAGCATGGGTGCTAAGTCCGTGCAGGAGACCGACCAGGCAAGAGATACCATAGTCGGGACGCCCTTTTATATGAGCCCGGATCAGGGTCTCGGTCGTCCGTACGATAGCCGGTCGGAGATCTATTCGCTGGGCTGCGTTCTCTTCGAATGTCTCGCAGGAACGCCCCCATTTTCAGGCGAAACAGCTCTGGAGACCCTCTCGAAACACGCCAGTGAAGAGCCGCCCCGGCTGAGCGAGATAATAGACACCCCCCGGATTCCTAACGAGATCGAAGCGGTAATCGGCAGGGCTCTCGAAAAAGAGCCTGACAGTCGCTATCAATCCATGCAGGAGTTCGCCGCGGCCCTCGAGAAAATACCGGAAAACAGTGATGAGCAAAGCCGCCAGATAAAGCCTGCACCCGAGCTCTCCTTCGTCAAGCGAGGATCGCCGGTTCGCCGTGCACTCGCACGTATCTCGATAACGCTTCTCAGCCTTGCGGCAATAGCCGGTGCCGGCTATTTCGCCTATATCACCATCCAGCCTCGCAAGTATGCCGAGCCCATGCCGATTAATCTGAAATATCCAGCAAGCCGATATGAAGACGTCAGAAATCTTCAATCATATCTGGACAAAGACGCGAACAATCAGGACAAATGGCAGGAAAAGGACAATCAGCTCTTCACCAGATCCGATGTCACCGACGAGGAGCTGAAACGCTGGAAGGACACCGACATCGTCGACCTGACTATAAGAATCACCGATAGTTTCACCGGCGATGGTTTGAAGTATATTAAGCCGGACAGCGTTACCCGGCTTGAGATTCTGTCGCGCAACTTCAATGATGAAGGAGCAAAGAATCTGCTTCGTTTTCGCAATCTCTCCGAGCTCAGAATCGCACAGTCGAAGGCGCTCAGCATCGAAGCCTTCGAAGAGATTGTAAAACTGCCTGGTCTGAAACGATTGCACCTCATGACCATGACCCTCCCTTCCGGAGCTATCGACCTGATCGCCCGCAAGACGGCGGTAGAGTGGTTGGTGATTGACGGCTGCGAGCCGATTACTGTCCATGACATGGAGGAGATAGCCACCATGCCCAAGCTTGGAATTCTCATCCTGACAAATCTCAAGATTGACGACACCTGCGTGCCGGCCCTTTTGAAGGCTAAGTTCTCTGACCTGGACATCAATCACACCAAGATATCCGGGCAGGGTCTCTTGAAGCTAGCCGAAAACAAGAATTTCCATCACCTGACCGTGAGCCTGGGAGACGGCATCACCAGGGAGGACTTTCATCGGTTCGAGAAGCTCCGCCCCGATTGCACAATCAAAGCTCGCGGGTTCATGGGGCTGCCGGCTGATGCTGATGCTGATTCATTGTTTTAGCAAAGGTAAGCAAGCAGGACGACCGGGCCTCGACCACCGATTTCTTGACAGCTTGAGCTTTGCCGTCCCAGGACCTAAAATACTGGAAGGGGAGCGGAGCTTTACTACAGACAGATGGATAGAATCGGCGGTAGATACGATGTGCTGGACCAGATCGGCCAGGGTGGCGTCGGCATGGTCTACCGCTGCCATGATTCGGTGATGGACTCGATAGTGGCGGTCAAAGTCCTGGCTCGGGACACTTCATCCCAGGAAATTCTCCGATTCCACCAGGAAGCCAAGGCCACCGCCAAGCTAGACCATCCCAATATCATCAAGATTCTCGACTTCGGCGAGATGGAAGGAAAGGCCTTTCTCGTCCTGGAATTCGTCGAAGGGAAGAGCCTCGAGGACTGCTTGAAAGACAGGGAGCTCGATGAGTTCGAGACTCTCGAATGCCTGCAGCAGATCTGCCACGGGCTCAGATATGCGCATGGCAAGGGTGTTCTTCACCGCGATATCAAACCCGGCAATGTCCTGGTCATGCGTGACGCCAACGGCAAATTACAGGCGAAAGTTTCTGACTTCGGACTCGCCAAGATGCTTGCCAGCGATCAGTTCCTCACCGATACCGGTGCCTCCCTTGGCTCGCCAGCCTATATGAGCCCCGAATCGGCCAACGGCGACATGCTCGATCAGAGATCGGACATCTATTCGATCGGCTGCGTGATGTTCGAGCTCCTTACCGGGCATCTACCGTTCGAGGCAGAAAGCGTCATGCACATGATGCTCATGCGCACCGAAAAGCCGGCGCCTAAATTGAGCGAGGTCTCGGAGCTCGCCTTTTCCAAACAGGTCGAGGAAATAGTCGGCCGCTGCCTGGAGATTCGCCCGGAAGCTCGATATGAGACCATGGATGAGCTCTGCGACAAGATCGATGCCCTCGAGACATTCTATCTGGACCCGGAACTCGAGCCGGAAGACGAGCAAACTGAAGCCGAGCCCGGCGATAAAACCGGATACTGGAAGGTATTCAGTCACAGCTCCACATGGCCTGTAGCCGCTGCTGTGCTGATCTTGCTGGGGCTGGTGGCAATCTTCGTCTACTTCTTCCACACAAGCCAGGGCACCACATCTAAAGCACCAAAGGTAAAAGAAAAGGAAAAAGAGGCCAGCAGCAGTATCGTCGAGATGTCTGATTTGAAGCCCAAAGAAGGCATAGATGAAAGGGACGGCATCAAATGGACCATCCTCGATGGTGTGGCTACAGATAAGGATCTAGCCATCTTCACCGGGCGCAAGGACATTACCAATCTCAAGCTGGTGGCAGATGACATGGCCGGCCGCGGCATGGAGCTCATCGAGTCAATGCCGCTCAAGAGGCTCAATCTGAAACAGTGCCTGATCAGCGAAGGCACAATGGTCCACATATCGAAAGTACCGACTCTCGAAGAGCTCTACCTGACAAGAACGGTGGGAGTCACCAGGGAAGGTGTCGATACAATCTCGGCCTTGAAGAATTTGCGAATACTGTGCCTGGAGAATCAGCCGGTCACCGATGAATGGATGCCGTCAATATTGAACCTCAAGAATCTCGAGGACCTGAGCCTGCGTCGCTGCGGAGAGTTCGAAGGGAGCAATATCGAGATGCTGGCAGCGCTTCCCAGGCTTCGCTCCCTGACGATCTCATATACACAATTCAAGCGCCAGAATCTTCCCAAACTGGCGAAACTAACTAATCTGAGATATCTGGGGATGGCCGGTCTCGATCTCATGGACTCGGACGTCAAGGTTCTGTCCGGTATGCCTGTCGAAGAACTTCTCCTGGACGACAACAATCTGACACCGGTAGTAGTGCCCTATCTCTGCCAGTTCAAGAACCTCCGCAAGCTCTCCTTCCCGTCTTATGGTCTCAAAGGGAAGGACTGGAAGCAGCTCAGCAAAGCGCTTCCCCGTTGCGCCTTCGGAGTAGCGTCAAAAGAAAAGAGTACCGAAGAGTAAAGAGCTCAGACGATATTTCCGGGCTTGGCGTCGATGCGGATCAGATCTTCTCTTACCTCCGCGGCGCTCTGGTAGCGCTTCTCGCGATCTTTTTCGAGTAGTTTGGCGACGATGGGGATCAGACTGGCATTGATACCGTCGAGCTGGAGATCGGGCTCCTCGTGCAAGTGAGCGCGCATGAGCTTGACGACATTCTCATTGCGGAAGGGCGGGCGTCCAGTGAGCATCAGGTAGAAGACACAGCCCAGGGAGTAGAGATCGGTTCTGTTATCGAGCGGCACACAGGTGATCTGCTCGGGACTCATAAACGTAGGCGTACCGTATATAGTGCCTTCCATGCTCACCTTCGAAGAAGTGTCATAGAGGCTCTTGGCCATGCCGAAGTCAATCAGCTTGACCGTCTGCCCTTCGAGCATGACATTGCTGGGGGTGATGTCCCGGTGGATGATCCCGACATTGTGGGCGTACTCCAGGGCGTCCAGGAGCTGATGAATGATCGATTTGATGACGGTCAGATCCGGATTGTCTTTCATCCCCGATATGACACTGATGAGATTCGGTCCGGAAACGAACTCCATCACCATCACCGGATAGCCGTCCTCGCCAATCCAGAAATCTTGAAGCTGGCAGATATTCTTATGGCGCAACCTGGCAGCCAGGCTGCCCTCACGCTTGAATCTCAAAAACATATTCTCGTCGTCGGTGACCCGGCAAAACATCACTTTCACCGCCACCATACTCTCGAGATGCTGATGCACAGCGAGATAGACCCCGACCGCACCGGACTCGGATAGAATCTGCTGGATCTTGTACCTGCCTCCGAGGACATCGCCTATCTCGATGGCTTTTCTATGCTCAGGAGGCTTGTCGCCGCTTTCCACTTGTAATCACCGCCAGGAATACTCTGTAGATCACTTTCAGGCCAGGGTCACTGCCAATGTTACACCCGGGCGGCTGCCAAGGTAAACAGGATAAACTGGACTGACCGATATCGGGCTTGACCCGATTTGCAGCAAATCCCCGGTGCTGTTCAACGCCGCTCACGACCGCTCAAGATCGGGTTCCGCATACAAGGTGTACAGCGCCTTGATGGGAACCGCTGCTCGTGATCGCTCCCCAAGTGGTCCCCCCTCAGCAAAAAGTGGCGGATAGACATTAAATCCCTGGTCACCGTCGAGTGCTTGGACCTCCGACTCCCATCCGTCCCAGCGGAAACCCGAGTAGAACCCCTCAAGGTCACCTGTGAAGCAGAACCAGATGAAGTCACTGTATCCCCCCTCCGTGGTCTGCAGTTCTGCCATTTGTTCTCCTCCGCCAGCTCCAACCGACACATGCTGGACCTCAGCACGCTGATTGTACAGATGTTCCTCGAGCAAGAATAGTCCGCTTATGCTTCGCTCTTTGCGTAGGATCAACATTCCCGGATTCAAAATCTGCTGCTATCTTCCTATAGTCTCCAGAAGTCCGCGTGATCCATGATTCCATCGCTATTTTCAGAGCAGGGCCGACAAGCAGTGGCGCTTGTGCTCTTAGCTATTTTCGGCTCGCTCATGCTTTCCCAGCTACCGCACGAGCGCACGGCCTGGTCCAGGTTCGAAGCCGATTATCTCGTCGACAAACAAGCAAAGGTAGAAGCCCGGGCAGCTAGCTTGTATCGTGAGGGGCTGCGTATAGTTTGTGGCGAGGCCGTGGAATTCTTCGATGTCGACTGGATCACCCATGAACTCTGCACGCTCGGGAAATACGCAGAAGCTAAATATCTCCTCAAACAGACCCTAGCCAGTATCAGGGCCACCAAAGGCGAAGACAGCCTCTTCGTAGCCCTGGCACAAACAAGCCTGGCTCAAGTCTACCTGGGACAAGAAAACTTCTTTGAGGCTGAGCGAGCAGTTAAAGATGCCCTGCGGATTGAAATTAAGAACAGTGACAAACTTGCAGCTCTGGACTCGGAGCGCTGGCTCGCGTGGCAATATTTCGAGCGAGGTCGCTACAAAGATGCGATTCCTTACTTCAGACAGGCCCTAGAGAGATGTGAAAACGATAGTACCTTGAGACTGGGGATCTCTGATTGCTACTACTATACTGACGATCTGGGCAAAGCTGAGTCAGGCTACAGGCAAGTACTTGCCTCAATCAAGGACAACGACTCCGCTGAAATCAAGATAAGATGCTTACTCGGTCTGGGTCTGATTGAGGTAGGCCGGTTCGAATTCAAAAGTGCGGAAGCCTTGCTAAGTGATTCGCTGTCTCTGAGCAAACGCTCATTTGGAAGTAATCATCCTACTTCAGCCCGTTGCCTTATGGCTCTTGCAGGGCTCTATAAAACCAAGGGTCACCTTGATCGCGCCGAGCGATTATATCGCCAGGCGCTGGCGGTAAGCGTTGCAACTACAGGTGAGCAGAGTTCACAATCCGCGGACTCAGCCGCCAATCTTGGTTCCGTTCTGTTTGACCAAGACCGGTTTCTAGAAGCAGAGCTGATCACACGCAAGGCTCTAGAAATCGATCGCTCCGTAATTGGTCCAAGACATCCAGCCACCTTGAAAGTAGCAAGCAATCTGGCAACTATCCTCAGCAACCGAAACAAAGTGATTGAAGCTGAATCCCTCCACCGGCAGGTTCTTGCATTGAGGCTGATACTTAACCAGGGAAGTAACCATCCGGACGTGGCTACGAGTATGAATAATCTCGCTTGTCTATGCGAGGATGTTGGTAGGCTGGACGAGGCAGAGGCACTTTATGGAGAGGCACTTCGAATCAGAACGCTCATCTTCGGCGAAATGAGCCCGCAAACAGCCATCTGTCTGAACAATCTGGGGCACCTTAAATACAACCAGGGCGAGGTAGAAGAAGCTATCGCCCTTTATGACAATGCCTGGCGAATCAGTAAATCGGCTCTGGGCGAAGACCATCATCGGACCATCTCGTATCGGACCAACTTAATAAGACCACTTCTCGACCTAGGCAGAATTAAGGATGCTGAAAAGTTCGCACTTGAAGCCAGTGATACTTCACGACGCACTTCAGGGGAAAGAAGCTGCCAGTATGCCTGTTGTCTGCGAGCGCTCTCAGCAGTGCGAAAAGCGCAAGGAAAACAGAAAGAAGCAGATACGCTGTCGGAGAAGGCAGAAGAGATTCAAACTTCCCTTTCCGGACCTCGACTTTCCTGGACTCGCGACCTGATAGGCAAGATAGCCCAGCTTCACCCATGGTGGGCTAGCAGTAGCTTGATCAAACACTAAGAGTCGACCATAATGAACCCTCAGCTCTGAATAGCAAGTGCAGAGCTACGCAGTAGAGTTGGGGTCGAATCTTGAGCGCGAATACTCAAGAAAGGAATAGAGCCTGGTCGGCTGGCATATTGACGCTGGCGGTTGCGCTTGTCTGCGCGCACCCTGCAAATGCATCCGGTAGCCAAACGAACCAAAGGCGAGTAACGGTGGCACCACCAACAGCACATCCCAGATACGGTGTCATCAGAACGACCGGAGAAGAAGTTGTTCCGTTCAGCTACTTTGACATTACCCGCCTCAATAACGGTGACTTCGCAGCAAGGCTCTTCGATTGCGAAGATACCACACGATCCCCAGCGGGGCTAGAGCTCTTCGACCGCGCAGGAAGACCGATTTCCCTGAATAGGATTCCTAAAGAACTCAAGCCAGAGTCCGCCTCGGGGAACCTCGTGGTAGTATCGGCGAGGGCTAATCCGGATAAGTTTGGCGTATGCACTCGCGCCGGAAAAATCGTTCTAGAGCCAGAGTTCGACCATATTGTTATCTTCCCCAGGTTCATACACGCAACTTCGAGATTCAGAAAGAATGCGGCATATTCCCTCAATGGCAAGCCGCTGCTCATTTCTGACTCCAGATTGGATGCGCCCAAAAGCCACAAAGACGCGAACTTAACAAGAAGAGACCTGATTCCTTTCCGCACGGGAAGCGGGCTCAACAAGAAATGGGGCTACAAAGACCGAAGTGGCAAAACAATCATTCCGCCCCAATTTGCATATGCCGATCCTTTCAACGAATTCGGACTTGCTACCGTAATTTCGAATTTCGATGACGAGCGCATCCATATGGGTCTTATAGACAAGACCGGGAACTATCTGCTAGCGCCCAGATACGCAGACATAAAAATTGTAGATAGCATGACCGTCATTGCCTCCACTTTCCCGCCCTACCACTTCAGCGCACTGGATTGGCGTTCCTACCACTATCGAGCCTATGAAGGAAGAGAGAAGGAATTCTACGCTCTTCTTAGAGACCATAATCTTATCGGAATGGATCGCCAACGACTGATCAGTTTACTTGGTCTACCTGATTATTCAGATGAAACTGGCCGAATTTACTACTCCATTAGGCAGGGTCAATGCTTCTTTTCCACAGCCCGTGGAATAGCAATTGACTGTCCCGAAGGAAAAGTCAAAAGATGGCGGTGGCAAAAATGTTTTGAGACTATGGAAGGACCAAAGCACTGGTATCAAGAAGACGTCCTCTTCAAAACGACAAATGAGTACAAACCTGTAAGGTGGCCTGTTCCGAAATACACGTCCCCCGAATCGAAGCCAAAGTATTCAACAAATCGCATGATACGCTGCGAGGGTAGCGCCGATGCGCTCAATCTGGGTCTTTCAGAAACCCTTAATATGGACGAGTGTCGACGAGTTCTGGCTACCGATGCAAACAAAGAAACCATCATCCTTAGCCTGAGTAAAAGAGTTCTTCCGTCAACGGAAGCTCAGCTCAAGGACTTCGCTAAAGCACTGGGATATAAAAAGGTCATCGTCAATAGGGACCGAGCATTTTTCGAGGAAGAGCCAAAGATCATCGACGCCCAGGTCACTACCGTCCCCTTAATGGATCTGGGGATGATCGGTCAACAGAGTTCTACTTCCCTTGATTTGCCCACCGGCAGCAAGTAGCATAGGGGCTGCGGGCGACGGGGCGGAGCGCTTGCCGGGGAGATGAGATCATGGATGAGGCGCCGGCGCCGGGTGAGCGCCAGCATAAGAAGATCGATAGCCTGCTTCTCCTGCCCGGGCTGTGCTTCCTTCTCTTGATCGCGCAATTCGCGTGCCACCCCTTCTGGATTGCCCCCGAGCCCGCCATGTATGTCGACATGGTCGGCATGCTGACCAGAGGCGAGCACCCCTATGTCTTCGAGCCGGCGATGCTCGTTACAAGCACCGTACCGGCAATATTAGCCGCACTCCTGCCCTCCGCCCTGCCGGTCATCTACTTCGGATACATTCTCCTGCTCGCTCTGGCATCAGCATCCGCATCGCTTTATTTACTCAAAAGAGCTCAGCTTCCGTATCTTGCCGCGATTCTTCTAGTCACCGGATTTGCCGCCATCAATAATCTCTTCGTCTTCCAACTGGGAGAGCACGAGCATCTTCTCCTGATCCTGACAATGCCTTATATTCTCCTGCGCTGGCTGCGAGGCGACGAGCTGGAGCGAGCAAAGTCTGAGCAAGATAGCTCGTCACAGCCTCCAGACGAGCCGGACTGGCGACTCTGCGCCGCCGCCGGTGTCGCTTCCGGTATCGGCTTCTGCCTCCATATGCTTTATCTGTCACTGCCTCTACTGCTAGAGCTGGTGCCCATACTGCGCTCCGGCCGGGCGGTCTCTCTCAGGAAGCCGGAGAGCATTGCCTGTATATCGACCATGGCACTGATTGCCCTGAGCGTCGTTCTATTCGATCCATCCTTTTTCGACCTGGTGGTGCCGGTGGTACTGGCGAACTGGCAGGTCCTGGATCTGAATCTCGGACAGGTAGCATACTCGCCGGATCACAATCGCTTACTGCTCCTCTGCTTTGCCGCATTTGTTCCGGCGCTAGCCTGCCTGGGCAGAACCTCTCTGGTCACGCCGCTTTTTACCATGGCGATCATGGGTTTGATGTTCCTGACGGCGCAAAAACATGGCTTCACCGGAGATACCATTCTTGCTGGTGGCATGGCTCTGACTCTGCTCGGACTTTCATCCGGAATGATACTGTC
This sequence comes from Cyanobacteria bacterium HKST-UBA02, assembly GCA_020431945.1. Next base: position 15,457 of record JAGQHH010000159.1, read on the forward strand.
AGAATTCTGTTTGCCAGAAGTGCGCACCTCAGCTTCTAAGCTCGCAAGCAAGCTGGCAATTTCAGTGGCAGTCCTTGCGGCCCTGGTCGGAGTCATAGCAGCCTTCACTCATTCGCTCCTTACTGGGAACTCCCTGGAGAGCGCCCTGGCCATTGGCAAGCTCCCCGCAGATAACACCAGGAGCATCGCCGAATTCGTCGAGCTTCGCTCGAGTATTGGAGACGGCATTCTGGTGCTCAACGACACCGTTGCTCCGTCCTACCCGATGGTATGGCTGAAGGGGCGGCATATAGTCGATGGTATCACCGGGGGTATGCCACTGAGAGCTCTGCTTGCGGCAGCGGCGAAGGACACGAGCATGCAGGAGGCGCTGGCGACTTACAAAGACCGTATCAAGAAAGTGATCACATCTAAGACCGCCAGGCTCATACTTATCCAGGACGGCATCAATTACGAATGGCTGCTTGCCCAGCCTGAGCTCAAAGAAGCCCTGGACAAAGACTACCGTCCGGTGGGCATGGCCAAATACGGCTACTCCGCGCCTCCTTATTATGGCTACGGGTCCTGGTATGACTTCGCTGTCTACGAGAGGGTCGAATGAGCGCAAGCGACCACTCCGACACCCGAGATCTCGGCAAGATCCTGATCCCTGCGATGATTATCGTAGCCGTCCTCGGTCTTCTCTGCCAGCTCTTCATCCTCTTGCTGCACCCCCTCAGAATCGGCTTCGACCAGGCTCTCTATGTCACCATCGGCAAAATGCTCCTGGCAGGAAAAACGCTCTATATAGACATGGTCGACAACAACCCGCCCCTCATCTGTTATATGGGCGCAATACCGGCCATGGTTGCGGAGGTTTTTCATGTCCCTCCACCAACGGCATTCTCATTCACTGTCTACGGGCTCATCTGTTACAGCACCGCCGCCTCTCTCTACGCCGGCAGCAGAATTGCCGATGGTCATGCCAGGTTGTCTGCGGCAGTTCTGGCCGCTGCCATCCCCTTCCATGGGCTGTTCATCTCCCTGCACAGACTGGTATCGCTGTTCAACTTCGGGCAGCGTGAGCATCTGATGATGCTAGCCTGTCTGCCCTTTTTCCTCCTGCGCTGGACGGCTTATCAAAACCAGGGCGCAAACAAAGTCATCGCCTTTTTCATAGGTCTGATAGCCGGTCTCGGCTTTTGCCTGAAGCCCTGGTTTCTCTTCATTCCGCTGGCCACCGAGATCTATTTCATGATCTCGACCAAAAGAGCCTCGACTATCAAACGTCCCGAGATGGCGGGCGCGCTTGCAGCCTTCATTCTCTACGGGCTGGCTATCCTGACGATGGCTCCCGAAGCCAGACACGCTTATTTCGATCTTGCTGTTCCGACCTATCTATACGGCTACGCTTACTTTGAAAAATCCACCATCTATCTTCTCAACTATCCTGCCACCGGCTCCCAGCATCTGATCTATCTGGCAGGAGCCGGCGCTATTGCAGCATCTATGCTCTTCAGAACGAGCCGCTTGCTGATACCGGTGCTGGTATTGATGCTCGGATGCGCTGCCGTTTACTTTGCCCAGGCGAAGGGCTGGCCCTATCACCTGCTGCCACTGTCCATGGCGGCGAGTCTGCTGGCTGTCCTGATTGTCTTCGAGAGTGGCAGGCTCCTGATTGCCTCCGCCTTGTGGCGCCTGCTCCCCCCTGCCGATCCGAGGAAGAGCAAGCTCGGTCAGCTCCTGGTCAGCATCGGAGCGGTCGCTATCGTTGTCGCCACCGCCATCTTTATGTTGAACATATGCGTGCGGGAGGTTTTCACCACGATCGGAGAAAACATGGTAAACCTCGAAAGCATGGGCTACCAGCATCTAACCTCGCCTCAATCCGATCTCTGTTATCTCAATCAGTATGTAATGCAATACAGCCGCCCCGGTGATCCGGTAGCTGTCATCGCCGACAATACCGAGCCCGGCTGCGCCCTGCTCTTGCAACTCGGGCGTACCCAGGTATTGAGGCATCTCGATCAGGCGAGGCTCTGCTGTTTCCAGCATATTCGCGAGAGCCGTCCGGATCTCTGGAAGAGCAAGTTCGCGAATCTGCAGAAGCAATACATAGACGAATGTATCGAAGACATAGGGAAATTCCGCCCGACTCTGCTTATCATAAAAGCCGGCTCTCTGCGCGGCTGGCTCGACGAGCACGACTTCACGGCTCGCGCCCTCACCGGTCACTATAAACAACTCGGCGAAGCAGACGGCTATACTATCTATCGCCTTTCTTCCGGGCAAGACTCCGGCAGCTGAGAAGGAGAGCTAGTGAGAGTTCAAGCTATTTTGACCCTGGCGGTTTCGATGGTGGCGGCAATGTCGCTGACCTCCCGGGCAGCCCGAGCACAAATGATAGACAGCACCATTCCCCCCGCCCCTCGGGTTAACACCGACTCCCCGGCGAACGGTTCCATGGAGAACAAATCTCTTGAAGACCGCCTCGCCCGGGTGGACCGTATGGTGGCAACACGCATGGGCGAGCAGAATATCCCGGGATACAGCCTGATCGTCATGAAAGACGGCCGGGTGGTCTTCAAGAAATCCTATGGCTTCGCGGATCTGGCAGACCAGGGGTCGGTCGTCACCAGCGACACCATATTCGGTCTGGCATCGCTGACCAAAACATTCACAGCCCTGACTCTCCTGACCCTGGTAGACCGGGGTCTTATCGACCTGGACTCGCCGGTGGGCAAATATATGGACGGGCTGAGCCCGCCCTATCAAGCTCTCACCATCAGGCAACTCGCCTCGATGACCGGAGGCGTTCCCGAAAGGCTCGCCAGGGAGGTCCCCTGGAAGCGCCAGCTCCCGATTCTAGACAGCACCCCTCTGGTCTCACAGCCCGGCTCCCGGTTTCTCTACTCGAACTACAGCTACAGACTCCTCGGAACCGTCATTGCCAACGTCACGGGACGCCCTTATCTCGAGATGGTTCGCGAGATAATTCTCGGACCGCTGGGCATGCAGAGCACGGCCACGACGGTCTTGCTGCAGGAGACGGGTCGCGTCGCCCGGGGTTACGGCGACAACATGGGTCGCGGTCCCCTTCGCGCCATCGAGTACAAGAATCCCGCCGTCTCATTCTCGGCAGGCATGCTCGCCAGCACCACCGACGACCTGTCCAGGTATGTCGAAGGCTTGCTCTCCAGAAAGATGCTCTCCGAGAAAGGCTACCAGACCCTCTGGTACCAGCGCCCGCCCCTGAGCACCGGGGAGCCCTCAGCCTGGGCCTTCGGCTGGCATGCCGGCACCAATGAAAAGATGGGCGGTCAGTACGTGGTGGCAATGAATGGCGGCACCCAGGGTGTGGCTTCCACCATCATCATCTTGCCCGAGAGCAACTCGGCGGTCATCGCTCTTTGCAATTTACGAAAGCCTCCTGTTTATGCCATAGCCAGAAATGTCGCCCATATCGTTTTCGGCTCCGGAGAGCCCCCGGAGAATCCGGAAGAGTTCGAGAATTTCGGCTCGACAGGCGCAGATTGACCGGCAAATCAATTTTCAAGGGCATGCTCAGCTCATGCCAAGAGAATAAAATATCCGATCTACATACAAAAGGTGCAGGGTCATGATTCTAACCACTCTTGCTGGCGCCCTCAAAAGCCCAGATACTGAAACGCTCGGATTCGACGAGATCAAGCAGATTGCTGCCGAGGCTTATATCTACGCCTATCCCCTCGTCTTGATGGAGATCACCAGACTTCAGGGGACCAATGTGGCAGCCGATGCCAAGCCCGCCTCGGGACCGATGAACGAGTTTCATCACTTCCGCACCTTTCCGGACGCCAATTTCAAAGAGGTGATCCGCCCCAATTTCGACACCCTCTATTCCATCGCCTGGCTCGATGTGACCAGAGAGCCGGTTGTCGTCAATGTCCCCGACACTGCCGGTCGCTACTACCTGCTGCCCATGCTGGACATGTGGACCGACTGCTTCGCCGTCCCGGGCAAAAGAACCTCAGGTACCGGCGCTGCCCAGTACCTGGTTGCCAGCCCCTCATGGAAAGGCGAGCTGCCCGAAGGCGCCGTTCGCATTGACGCCCCCACACCATATGTCTGGGTGATCGGCAGAACCCAGACCAATGGACCGAAGGACTACGAGAATGTCCACAAGGTCCAGGATGGCTTTACAGTGACACCACTTTCGCAGCTCGGCAAAAAATACACCGCCCCTGCTACCAAGATCGATCCCACTGTGGACATGAAAACACCGCCCATGATCCAGGTCTCCAAGATGTCGGCAAAAGACTTCTTCGAGCTCGCCGCCAGACTCATGAAGCTCCACCCGCCCCATATGGCTGACGGGTCGATCGCTCTGAGAATCCGACGCATCGGTCTGGTGCCCGGTCAGGACTTCGACTTCGACAAGCTCGATGCCGAGAGCAAGAAAGCGTTCGAAGAAGGCATCGCCCTTGCGGTCAAAACCATCAAAGAGCTGGCTCCAGGCATCGCCAGAGTCGTCGACGGTTGGCAGATGAACCTCGAGACCATGGGCGCTTACGGCATCTCTTACTTCAAACGAGCTGTTGTGGCTCTTCTCGGTCTCGGAGCCAACCAGGTGCTCGATGCAGTCTACCCGCTCAATCTCACCGACGCTGACGGCGAGCCCCTCCATGCCGACAGGAAGTACACCATCCACTTTGCCAAGGAGACCCTGCCTCCGGTGGATGCGTTCTGGTCGGTGACCCTCTACGACGGTGACGGCTTCCCGGTTCCCAACGACATCGATCGCTTCGCCATCGGCGACCGCGATGACCTCCAGTTCAACAAAGACGGCTCCCTCGATCTGTATATCCAGAGCCAGTCCCCGGGTAAAGATCTGGAGTCGAACTGGCTGCCTGCCGGCAAGAGCGGTCCCATCACTCTGACCATGCGGCTCTATGCGCCGAAGGTCGATGTCCTCTCGGGCAAATGGTCACCGCCCCCGGTGAAGAAGAGCTAGTAATCACCAGATTATGGCAAGCAATAAGAAGCCCACCGGCTCGTATCGGTGGGCTTCTTTCCCATGCACAGGCAGTACAGGGTTAACTTGCGGGCTTCTTCCCGTCCGGGATCAGATTCCCTGGCTGGATCCTATCTCCAGCGATTGTTCCGGTCCTGGTTGTTCCGGTAGGTGAAGCGGTCTTTCTTGTAGTCGTTTTTGAAATCGTGTTTGTGGCCTTTACCGTATCCATTTCTACCAGCGACCTGATTGTCGGTGCTTTGAGCTCGGATCTCGGCATTCAGGGCATCGAGCCGCGCATCGATACGGTTGCGCTCGGCCACAGTCAGTCCGCCCCGGGAAAGTCTGTTCTTGAGACTGATGATCTCATTGAGCTTGGTCTGCAGTCTGGCAGCTTCGGCTCTCGTCAGGCTGCCGTTGCGAAGACCGGCATTGATGCGAGCTTGCTCGTCGGAGGTATTGATGTTGTAGCCGCCATTGAAGATAGGCTTGCTGAAGAAATTGCTGGTCCAACCCTGGGGCTGCGAGCCGAGCCAGTTGGCTCTCTGGTTATCGTTGGACTCGCGGAAGATTTTCTCAGCGACTTTATCGAGTTCGTTGTCTATCTTCTGGCGCTCGGCGTAGGTGAGACCATTGGCGCTGAGCCTGCGTTTCAGATCGTTTACCCGATTCAACTGGGCCTGAAGTTTGGATGCCTCGTTCCGGGTTAGGCTGCCGTTTCTGACACCGGCATTGATCCGGGCCTGCTCGTCGGTGGTCATGGTGTTCAGGTTCCAGTGCTGGAAGCTGGGTAGACCATTGAAACTCTGCGCATTCGCAGGAAGGGTAAAAGCTGCCGAAGCGATCAAAGCAAGTGCAATTCTTTTCATTGGGTTATCCTCATGCCGAATGAGCAATGAGACGCCCCGGATTGGAAATTGATTCCATTTTTTCCGGGAACATTCAAGAATTTCCGGCGTCGCAGCCGCATCTATATATTTACCAGTCTCGAGCCTTCTTAACTTCGCCGAGAAATTGAGTAAGGCGGTCGATTACATTCTGGTGACAGACACGGTCTGTACGCCCGGTTTCGGTGGCATCGACATAGCCGCCACCACCACCGCAATCAGAGACAGTTTCCCGATTGAAAGTGTCGTACCGGACACATTCGAAGCTGCTCCGGTACTCCCAGGACGCATTGTAAGAACACTTTGTGAGGTCCTCCCGATCCCGAATGAGACAGTAGTCATGGCGCGCCTGAGGAACTTCATCGACGAGCTCGAGACCGGCAGCCCGGATCATATTATTGTATTGATCGCTTTCGCGCTGACTCGGCTTCCACATCGGACCGGTCTCGATCTCGAGCTTCACTTTGCGAATCCCCAGATACGGTATCATGTCCAGTTTTCGAGTGATCGCATCGAGGTCGAGATCGACTGTCCGCCGGGTATCGACAGCAAGCCGGTCGATACTCGCCAGGATCGCGGACCGCAGGTTTCTTGCAGTAAGTGAGCTTCCCCGCTCCCTGACATTCAGGGTGCCAAAAGCATCATTGTTTCCAAGACTGTAGCTATATGTAGGCATTGCCTGGTAGTCATAGAGCTTCTGACCGTCTTTCTCGAACTCCTGGACGAAATAAGTCAATTGAATATTCATCGCCCCATGCTTTTTCGCCGGTGCGCAATGCATCCCGGCCGTCTCCAGCCTCTCGATCAGCATCGGCACCGACAGGCCGGTGCTGGCGAGGGTCTGATCGGCTTTGAAAAAATGGCGATCCGAATCATCCTTTTTCGAGACCAGAAGGTCGACGGTGAAGCTACCACCACGGTTGTATCGATCGGCGAGCCACAAACTCTCTTTCAAATCGAAAAGCTCGCGATAAGCGTCGCTATGAGTCGACGGATTGAGCTTCAGAGCCTTGAGAAAGCTATCCATGGAGGCGGCATAGTCTTTGCGGGCTCTGAAATCCCGCCCGCGCTTGATCCAGGAATCCTCCAGCCACCTGGTCGCCAGAATCCCCATCCTCACGGAGAAATGATCGAGACTCCCCTGAATCTGCCCGGCATCACACAGAATCGCATAGCCAACAGAAAGAAAACCACAGGAAAACAAGCCCACCAGGGCAAAACGCTTGAGTCCACCACGCATGGCAACACCTATCGAATCAGTTTTACGGCTTTATCAGAATGCGCCCGAAGCCACTAGCAATCCACCGGAAAAACCCCGGAAGAACATTAAGTCGCCTGTGCTAAACTCATTGCCGAACTTGATTTACCAAAGGAACAACCTGTGCAAACAGTCGCGCTTCTCTATAAGACGAAAACGGCCATCGATTACGAAGCCTTGCTTGCTCGAAGCGAGGAGTTGCTCGACTCGGGCATAGAAAGAGCCGGAGAGGGGCTTCTAGTACACACCAAGATCCTCTCCGAATTCGAGGCAGCACCGGTTCCGGTACAAACCACCATCATCGAGACGGAAGCCAGCGGGGAACCCCGTCATTATGTCGAATCCATCGAACAGTCCTGGAATTGCGAAGATGCCGAGGAGAGGATCTCGAGTTGCATGCAGACGGTTCTGGTATCCGAGATGATGGCCTACCCGCTGGATGCGCCCACACGCCTGCGACTGTTTCATGGTGTGCTCCAGGCTCTGATCGAAACCACAAGCCCGCATACCATGGTCTTCCTTCACTCTCAGCAAGTGATCGATCCGAAGCTCTACATGGAAGATTGCAGTCTCGATCCGGTCCAGCGAAGAGGCGCCCTGAATGTCCGCTTCTACAGGGTTGGCAATGGCGAGGAAGGCGATATGCTCATGGACACGCGCGGTCTGGACGAAGTCGGTCTGCACGATTTGCAATGCCACTACAGAGGACTGCCTCCCAACGAAGTCGCCAGGCTGCTTTTCAATGTAGCGGTCTACCTGGTGGAAAATGGTGCCGTCATCGATTCAGGCAACACTGTAGAAGGGATCAAGCCAGACTCGAAATGGCTATGCCAGTTCGAGGAGGCCATCGTCGAGCCGGAACGAACAGTTCTCGATATCAATCCCGGGTCGCCCTATGCCGCCGGCGGACGATCCTGAATTTTCCAGTCTGCATGCTCTAATGGCCGAGCTTCAGATCAATACTCTGGGTAAGCTGCTCGAGCTCCCGGAACATCATGCGCTGGCGCTCGAAATCGCCCAGTGTATTGCGACGAAGCTGGCTATCCAGGTCATGGATACGGCTCTCTATCTTGAATAGATTGTTCGCCTCGTCCCGGCTGATCTTGCCTGAGGCGAGACCATCCGCGATTCGCTGGTAGATAGCGGTGGAGGAGGTCGGTGTACCGGAAGCCGGCGCCGCAACGGAGGTCGCAGGCGCCGCTGGAGTCACAGGAGCCGCCGGGGTCACCGCAGCCGGAGCAGCGGCGGCAGGAGCCGGGGATGTGACGCTGGCATTGCCGGCATAAGACTTGATTTTTTCTCCCAGAGTATTCATTTCGCCAAGCAGGCTAATCACCTCGGGATCGTTATATTTGCCGTCGGCAAGAGCAGCAGCTTTTTGCTGGGCGATCTTGCTCAACTGCGCCCGCAACTCGGTCTCCTCGATGGCGGTGATTTTACCAGCTGCCACACCGTCGGTGATCTGCTGAGTCAGGGAGGACTCCATGGCATTGATGTTATTGATCGTGTTCGTCTGAGCCGGGTTGGCGCCGCCCTTTTTCAAGACTTTCTTCTCGACTATATCCTTGAGCATATGCTCGAAATCGCTGGCACTTGCAGGAAGCGCAGCGAAGCCGTTTGATAGAACGAAAATCGAAAATGCTAGAGCGACTGTTTTCCTGCTTTTCATTGAAAATCCCCATCAACGTCCGATTTAAAGTACATACCTGAACCTGTGACGCTCTAATCACATTGAGAATCAGCATTCACGGCTCACGTGGCCCGTGAATCAGCTAAAACGCCACAGGTTCAGGCTTAAGGCTATGTGGATATATTGATCGGGTGGTTCTTCGCCTTGTTCTCGAAAAACAGACACTATCCCCCGGCGGAGTGAAGAATTCTCCGAAGAGCCGAAGCTCCATCCGGCTAGATATCAATCCCCTTATCCTTCTTCATATGAAAGTCGAGATCCAGCTCGGGCTTGGGAGGGACTTTGTTCCAGCTCTCGATTTCTCCCTGTTTCTTGCCGAGTCTCTGCAACTCCTCGCTGTCACCGGGCCTCGCCTCGCGACGACTGGCCTCTTCCAGAGTTCTCCGATAAAACTGATTGAGAACACCGAAAGTATCGGCTGATTCGTTGAATTTCCCGCGAGCGGTTTCGGCTTCGTATATAGTGCTTTCGTTCTTCTCCACTGTGCTGGTGAAGTCGTCCAGGGCTCCGACGACATTGCCGGCGCCCATGCCCTGAAGCTCCTGTTTAATGGCGCGTTTGAGCTCAGGATTGTTTGTTGTCAGGAATGCGCCCACCATACCGAAGACCTTCTCTCGATCGGAAGGCTTGACCTTGTTCATGTTGTCTTCCAGGGCGAGCTTCTTCTCGTTTATCGAATCCACCGCTTTCTTCTCGCGAGCGGCAAGACCATTGGGATCCCCCGGCTTCATCTTATCGAGGAATTCCTTTTCTTTGGCCTTGTAATCTTCTTCTGCTTCTCCAAGGCCCTTTCGATAGCCTTCCTGATTCTTGCGGAACTGCTTGTGCCAATCCGGTCCGGACTCGGAGCTCTTCAGCTTCAAAAAGGTCTCTACACCGGGCGGAAGAGATTCGCTGAGATTCCGCGCATCGGGAGGCATGGTCTCTCTATTCTCCGGAGCCCTCGGCGCCTGGGACTCTCGGGTTTCCGGACCTTTGGAGACCCGGCTGACCTTTCCTTCACCGGGCTCGGTGAGTAGGCGGTCGAACTGCTCCGGTCTCCCGGTACCTGCGCTTCTTACGACCGCGGACTCCAGATGAGCCGCTGTTGTTGCTGCTTCAATTTCTCTCGTCATAGTACACACTCCCCTGCAGGCAGGAGAGACTCCTGCCCGACGAAAAACGATTCCTATCTGTCTCTTGGCACCAAGATACGAAAACAGAGTGACAGCGCCGTTACGCGAAAATCAATATCAAAACAGCTTTTGGCATCGTCCCTGAGAATCACAATCCACTCAGTCTCCGGGTAGATGTCGGCGGGGGTCGGCGAGTATAAAGTGAAAGTGCGAAGATGTGATCAGAAACAACCGGTATGGAGGGAACTAGACACAGACAATGTGGCACTTTGCCCAAAATATTCTCAAACGGGTCGACCCGCGAAAGGACTTCTGCTGGCGCTACGAGCACCAGGAGGACGACTATGGTTTCGACCTGGACTCTTTCTTGACCTACGAGCCTATTTTCCGGTTTTTCTATGAGGAATTCTTCAAAGTCCAGACCATCGGCATCGAGAACATTCCCGATGAAGGCCGGGCTCTTATCGTCGGTAACCACTCCGGGGTCCTGCCAGTGGATGCCTGGATGCTCTATTGCGCCAACTATAATCTGCATCCGCACCCCAGACGAATCCGCTTCCTCGTGGTCGATTACCTGCTTTCGCCGCCCCTTACCGGCCACGTTTTCAGATCCTCAGGCGGCGTCCCCGCGAGCCACGAAGTTGCCCGGGAGCTCCTGGAAAATGACGAGATCGTCGGCATCTATCCCGAGGGCACCAGGGGCACCGGCAAGCCATATTCGCAACGCTACAGGCTCTGCGACTTTCATCCCGGCTTTGTAAAAGAAGCAATCGAGACCAATTCGCCGATCATTCCGGTTACCACCGTGGGTGGTGACGAAATCTATCCTCTCCTGGCCCGGATGGAGAAAGTCGCCCGGGTCATGGGAGCGCCGTACTGGCCGGTGACCCCGATTTTTCCCTGGCTCCCCTTCCCCACCAGCGCTATTCCCCTGCCGGTGAGAATGCTCATCAAAGTCGGCAAGCCCATTTATCTCAACTACTCGCCCGAGCAAGCCCGGGACAAGAAACTGCGGATGCGCATAGCCCGGGACATCCAGTACGAGATCCAGCGAGAGCTCAATTTCCTCCTGCGCAACCGCAAGTCGCTATTTGCCGAGTGGGACATCGACAAAGTCCGGTGCAACCCCGAAAGCTTAGGGCTTCTCAGCGATCACATCATCGCTCCGGCGAGCTGATATCGTTGTACAATCGATCTCTATGATCGAGAAAGGCGGACTCGAGAGAATCCTACCGGCGCTGGCAATCCGGCTGCTGCCGGCAGTTCTAGGCATTCTCGCAAGCCCAGCCTTTCCTCTTCGCTGCCCGGCTGCCCCGGAGGTCGCAACCACCACACCTGTGTCTCCGAAGGACCAGGGTGTACTCGATTTCCAACACCTGTCCAACGACTATGCCAATCAAACATCGGCTCTGCGGCAGCAGTCGCCGGACGGAAAAATGACGGCAAACATCGAGAGAGCTTCTATTCCTCATTTGAATAAATTGCGGGACAAGCTCATTATTTTGAATACCAGCGATAAGCGCGAGACATTCAGGACCTATTCAGACTTTCCCACCATCGACAACTCAGAGGCAGAGACGAAAAAGACGGCGGAAAGAATCACTAGAACTAGCATTCACGACTTCTCATGGTCTCCGGACTCCGCTCAAATCGTGTGGGCATCCAGTAATGGCTTGAACAAAGCTAAATTAATCGGGTCGACAAAATTCAAGGTCAATTGCATCCTAAAAGGAACGGCCAGGGCGTGTCGATGGTCCCCGGACGGTAGATATATCGCGTCCATCAACCTGGAGAACGAAACACGCGACAGACCTGGCCAATTGCACGTCATTGATAGTCTAACTTGTAAAGATATCTTCCGTATGGAAATACTGGGTCACAGCGACCAGCCGATAGCCTGGTCACCTGATAGCCGCTGGCTGGCGGTTCGAACCGATCAAGAGTATATCGACATCCTTGATGCCAAAAAGTCCTGGCAGGTTTCATCAAGGATTTTTTCAGGCTTCGGCCGATTCGTCTGGTCGCCGGACAGCACCCGTATCGCCTTAAGCAAGACTGCCGGATCCATCGAGATATACAGTCGCGAAGGAACCTACCTGACGAAGTATTCCTGTTCGGACAATTCAGACCTTGTATGGCTAAAGGGCGCTGAGAGAATTGTCGCTAGAACGAAGACAGTGCAGTCAATCTCTCTTGACGAGAAAGCGAAACAGCCAGCGAAGGCTAAGTCAGCCCGGACATCGGCTAAACTTAAGGGAAGGTCCGGCAAGCCTATAGACACGGCGCTTCCTAGATTCGGGCTGGTCGACACAGTCGGCAAGACGATCATTCCGCTGCAATACCAGAGCATAGATAGGCTTTCCGACGGCACTCTAGCTGCATCCAGCTTCGACGAGAAAAATCCTCTGCTAATACCAGCCTCCGTCGAACTCTTCAACAGCTCCGGAAAGAGAATTAATACGAAGGTCCCTGACGGATATCTGACAGTCAAGCCTGTGAAAGACTATCTCGTCATTCGACGAGATACCGAGATAAGTCCGGAATATGTCGGCTATTACCGATATGGTCTCTGCGATCGGACGGGTCGATGCATGTTACCGGCAATCTTTAGAGAGATTCGCCTCGCCTTCGATCACTACGTTCTGGTCAAAGAAGAGAACTATAAAAGCGCCGTATATGATACCACCGGGAACTATCTCGGGGAGATGGAATCAGATCCATGGTCAGATTTCCGGTCTATTGACGATGTGACCCTGGCAAGAATGTTTCCTGGTGAATTCACATATGTTGTCGGGGGAGACACCGCTCTGATTTCGAAAACGAACGCGGAAGGCAAACAGCAATTCCAGATTCTAAGGGGCTTCTCGGAAGGGTTGGGAATCGATCCGATGAGAAGATCCTTCATTAATACCTCCGGCGAGATTCAGTTCCAGACTGAAGTTGTGCGAGCCACCCCATTCAAAAATGGTCTCAGTGCGGTGCTGGCTGCCAGCAACAAGTCCGGAGCGATTAACAAATCAGGAGACTTCGTCTTCGAGGCTAACGATATACGACGGGCGGGCGACTCGCTCTTTGCCGGTCACCTGCCTGCGGACGGGAAAGCCGCGCCGATGCGACTCCTGGATGCAAGCGGCAAAGTCCTGGCTTCCTTTCCACCTGACACGAATGATGTCGGCGAGGAGGGTGAGGGGCTTATTCCCTTCTGCCAGGGAGGCGAATACTACCCGAAGTACCAGTTTTGCCAGGGCGGCCGCTGGGGCTATATGGATCTGAATGGAAAGATTGTGATTCCGCCCCGATACGAAAAAGCAGGCAGATTCATCAATGGATACGCAGTGGTGACCGCCTCTCACAAAAGAGAACGACCTGCCGTCGGTCTCATCGACAGGAGCGGAAAAATGGTCCTGAATCCCATCTATGACAGCCTGGAGATAGTTCCGAAAGGCAAAATCATAGCTTCGATCAGACCGGCCCGCAATTTCAGCCCTGTCGACTGGCAGTCCGAACCGAGAGGGGAAAAAATGGAAAGGTTCTTCGGGCTGCTGGAAGATTACGATCTGATCGGAATGGATAAGGCAAAGCTTCTAGCTTTGCTCGGCAAACCGGAACGGAACCAGACCAAAGCCACCGATACATCATATGTTGCCTATACAGTCAGACGAACCGGTTGTATGAATCAAAGAGTAGAGGTCATATTCGAGATTGGCAAAGGGAAAGTAAATCGCTGGCGATGGTGGTCTACCCTAACCGCTGACGCACCCTGGATAGACGAGAATGTGCTCTATGTAAAAAGGTCCGGTCCTGTACCGTCATACGACGAGATGGAGAGACGTATAAATCCTACGGGCAGGCGACAGGTCTCGAAAAATTGAGGCAAAAAGAAAGGCATCAAGGCATTCCCGGTGGAGAGAAGACTTGATGCCGAAGCAATTGCGAATCTGAGGACTCAGCTCGCTCTTGAGCGTAGCCTGGTCGGAATCAGATGGAAGGAAGAAAGGAGTTCGTGGGGAAAAGCTCCCCGGGCCCGGATAAGGCAGTCACGGACAGGCCAGTCTTTGTCGACTTCGCTGCCCAGGGCTTCCAGAATGGTGCGAATTTCCTCTTTTGTACAGTCGTAGTGCGATGAAACCTCCTTCCCATCCGACTCTGTCGAATGAAAACGCACATATGGAGGATCGAGGTTCACGGTCAATGTCCCTTCAATCATATTGCAGCACCTTCTTTACGTCGCCACGTATCCGTGTGTCCATATACAATGTTGCCATTTATCGAGATCGATCAAATCACCCTTGCGGATAGTTACCGGTTTGCAGGTAGTTACCAGTTGGCATCTATACGGGATCACATCTCTTCCGAGCGCCAGAAAGCGCTTCCGGTCGGAACTCCCGGTATCTTCGCTCCCGCGTGGTGCCTGACCAGGCCCCGGAGGAAATTACCGGTCACTCTTCTCGAATTGCTTACCAGACATACAGTGTATGCACTGCATTCGGTGTGTTGGCTTCCAATCGAATCTTCATTCGATCCAAATCGAGTTTAACCGCAAAATGTTGTTGTGGAGTGATCTCTAAAGATATTTGTCTTTGAATCTTCAGGACCGAAACTGTTACATTGGCTCAAAGCCGCCCCTGGAGCGCAAGAGCGACGGCCTGAGCCCGATCCTTAACGTTAAGCTTTTTGTTTATGTGTTTGCAGTGAACCCGGACCGTTTCCACACTCAAAGAAAGCTTGGAGGCAATCTCCAGGATTTCCATACCTTCGGACATGAGCTGGAGAATCTCGTTCTCCTTCCTGGTCAGAGTAGCAATGGGTCTGAGCTCGCTACCGGCCAGAAGAGCCCGTCCACCAGCCCGTCGATGCAGGAGAAAGTCGGCAATGGCAGGCCCGATCCAGGCTCCGTACTCCATGAGTGCCGCCAGGGCCAGGGGGAACATTCCGGCTGAAAGCTTCTCGACGCTGTAGCCATCCGCATTGCATGAGACAGCCTCGAGAAATTCTTCGGGCTGGTCTAATAGAAGGAGGAATTTCACATGGGTGATCTTGCGCTTGGTCTTGCGCATGATTTTGTGATGCTCGATTCCTTGATGACGCCAGCTCAGGATCGCTACGTCCGGATTGGCTTCGATGATCTGGTCGGCCAGATCGAGGTTCGAAGAATACTCGCCGGCAATAACATGGCCGGCGTTTTCCAGGACCTGGCGCAAACCAATCAGCAAAAGGTCGGAATCTACGGCTAGGAATACTCTGGGCTTCATTGCATACCTGGATCGGTTAGTTGTTTCTACAATTAATGGTAACACTGAATAACAATTCCTGATAGAAAATCTCCGGAGATTAAAAAGCCGAGCGGCGGTGAATCAACCAGGAGCAAGAGCGATAAAGCCTTGGAATTTGCTCTTGTTCCAGCGACTCACCGCCGGACGGTCTTGCAGCCTACTGTGGCAGAGTCCCGGACAAGGAGACGATAGTCCGGTGCCTAGTGAGCTGCGGTATCCGAAGATTCGGTCGAGGTGGACGAGCTGGCGTCGGCAGGGGTGCTTCCGGCAGCAGGTGTGCTGCCTTCGGCTCCGGCAGCCGGGGTTGTCGCTGCCGCACCGGTGGCATCGGTAGCTGCCGGTGTGGTGGCCGCATCGCCAGCGGGTGCCGTGCCGGTAGTGCCGGTAGCGCCGGTAGCATCCGCAGGTGTGCTCGAAGCGTCGGGGGTAGCCGGTGTCGCGGCAGGCTCGGCAGCCGGAGTGGCGGTCGAGGACGAGTCGCTGGGGGTGCTGCTGGTTTCGCCACCGCCGCCGCCGGAGCATGCGCCCAGGAGACCGGTGATCAGAACTGTAGAGGCGAGGAGCATAACGCTCTTTCTATTCAATCGTGCCATTTTGTTTCCTTCCATGTTTATCAAGCTGCTTTATGTGACCTGGCTTTCGGGACTTCCGCCGATCAGGGATCAATTTTGGAATCAGCGGATTTCGAAAGCTCACTCGAGTACTAACCAAACAAATTCAACATACCATTTTTCCAGAATAAATACCAGAATCAAGTACCAATTATTGGCAATTTCAAGAGACAAGAACACACGCCAATGGCATCAAACTCCCTTCCTGAGCCGCTTCAAGACGTCATCAAAACCCGATCAACTGACACAAAGATCTTCTTCACTGTGCCATTCGTGCTCGAGCCCCAGCATAAGCAGGGCATGATCGAAAACGACACTGCCGGCAGGAAAAATCCGGGTGTCCTTCAGATAGCTCGAGCGGACATCCGCCACGGACAGACAGGAGACCTGCCAGTGGAAGACTTTCAGGGTCAGACCGTCGAACCTTCCCGGGCGACTCGTCCTGGAGTATCCAAGGCAGCCTCTCTCGAAGAAAGCGGAAGCCTCTTCCAGATCCTCGAAGACCGAATCTTCAGGAAATTGCCCGTCGGCACTTCCCCTTACCTCGATAGTAGTTCCGTCGGCCGCCTGCATCCTGACCTCGTATTCGGTATCGGTCTCTCTCACCGAGAAGGCCGAGTGGTGATGCTCCCCCGGGAAAATACTGCCTCCGGTCAGGGAGCTCAGCAAAGAGGAAGTGTCCCGCCTGGGGATATAGACTCCTTCCTTCGCAATCCCATCCTGCTCGAAGGATACGGCGAACCTGTGGGCGGCGTTTTCCGAATCGATTGATATGAAAGGAACGCAGGTCTTGGGGCGCACCGACTTGAGCCGGATCAGACAGATCCCTCCGATGGCGCTGTCCCTGACCGTGACCGGATGGAAAGGCGCCGGCAGGACCCCGGCGAGCACGTCCGGGTCTATCCTGTAATTGAGAAGGATACGCCGGTCTATGACACCTGTAATAGTGGGAATCTTCATTCCCTATTTATTCCCGTCTTCTATTTGAACGGGTAGACGAGCTGGCCCAGGAGGGTCCCGGGCACTTTCGCTCCCACCGCGCCGAACTCCCGCGGAACTTCGCCCTCGGGCATATAGAAAGTTCCGAAGATTATGTCCCAGACAGGAAAGAGTCCGGCAAAATTCTTGTTGATGGCAGCTTTCTCGCAACTGTGGTGCCAGCGATGAAAGGCAGGGGTGGCGATGACATACTTGAGCGGTCCGAAAGACCAGTCCACATTGGCATGAAGCAAAATCGCGTAGAGCTTCAGGAAGGGAACATAGGCGGCCAGAAGAGTGAGCGGAAAACCCAGGAGCACGAAAGGTACGACCTGAACAAGACGGGTAGCGAACTCATTGACAGGATGCAAGCGCACCGATGACAGCCAGTCGACCTGGGTCGATGAATGATGGATGGCATGGAACTTCCAGAGGCGACGCCGATGGAATGCCCGGTGCATGAGATAGGCGATCAGATCGCCGAAGATCAAGATCTCCAGGGCGCAAAGAAGGGCAGGCTGATCGGCCACCGGCGAGAAGCCGTTTGCCACCGCCGGACTCAGCTCACGACCGAGAGCCAGGGTGCAGGCGACAACACCGCCGAGAATCACCAGCTTACCGATGGTCTTGGTGACAGCAGCGGTGAAGAACCAGTATGCAAGATCAAGACGGCTGTCCTTTCTCCAGAGCGGTTTGTCCTTACGCGAAGGGAAGAGAAGCTCCACCGAGTAAAAGAGCGTGGCCAAAAGGAGAAAAGCCACCGCCAGATAGAACAGGGTCTTGATCATTGCTATACCGAATCACCAGGTCCGAGATTAATACCGCCGGACCCGGAGAAAGTTGCGAAAATCAGTAAATCTCGAACGGCCTCTATAAGCGGGAGCGCATTTGAATCGGCTTCTGGAGGATATACATCTGATCGAATAGATCCTGCACCTTGGACACGGGCAGAGTGAGGACGCCGTCCCTGTCTCCGTCCGAAAAGGCGCGAAGGTCATGGATGGTCTCAGCGTTGTTTCCGCCCCAGGGGTTGCGCAGAGAAAAGGTGCCTTCGGCCCCGTCCTTGCCTGGCGTATACCCCACAAGGGTGTAAGCATGACCGTTGCGCCCGAAAATTACCTGGGGCTCTTTGCCGCTCATGCCGGCAATAGCATTCTCCAGCTCATGAGGCGTCCTGCCGAATCCCATTACCAAGGTCAGCCCCTGGGCAAGCAGATTCGAGTCGGCCAGCTCATTGACGTCCTTGATGGTCATCTCGAACCTGGTGGACTCTGCCGTCACGGGCTCTCCGGTGAGAAGCTGGAGAGACCACTGGACATCCCCGCAATGTCCAAGTTGCAGAGCCGGATTTCGATAGGGACCATAAGGTCCGGACTGCTCGGTCCACAATTTGCCGGCTGCTGCCTCGAGCACCGATGGCCACTGCCCCGCCAGTCCGGGGAGAGGCTCCTGATCGGCGCCGACTTGAATCGCCCCTTTTTCATAGAGCTCGTCTTCGTTGACCGTCACCGGATGGCTACCGCCAGGAAATGTCACCTGCCAGGATCGCTTGCCGTCCGCACCCACCGGAAGAGGCTCGATCATCTGCTTGAGGGCTTCTCGACCATCGGGCTGGCGAGCCATGGCCTGCATGGAAGCGACGAAATGACAGTCGGCGATATAACCCTGCTGAATCCGTGACCAGTGAGGGCTCATATCTTCACTGCCTGTGCGGCTCTCAGCCCGATCCACAGCCAGATCGAGAATAGCCTTCGAGCTGTCTTTCCCGAGAAAATCATTTCCACGGCCCTGCCCTGGACCTTCTCCCAGAAGCGAAAGAAGATCGAGCTTGTTTATATCAGGTGTGTCATCAGGCAGATCACGGTTTTTCGAGAGGTCGAAAGCCTCATTTCCCTTGCTGCCCTCATTGCCCCTGGTGACCATCAGGCGAGCCTCCTTTCACCACTATAAAGATCGAAAGGTGATGCGGCAAGCCGGAGCCTGCCGCATCGCCTGTATTGGATTCGGCTTCTTTAGATCTCGTCAGATGGCTCGAGACCGGGCTCGCCAGCCTGGGAAGCGCCGCCGCCGCCATTGTGATTGGAGCTGAAGCTCCGATCGAAACCCTCACCCGGCTTGCCGGTGACTGTCTTGGTGACGTCATAGTCATGACCCGAGGCAGTGGTGCCCGAAGTCTCCACCTGCTTGTTATAGCCTTCGCCCTGACCGGCGGTCACCGTCTTGCTCCGGTCATACTGACCGCCGTTGGCCGTGGTGCCGCTGGTATTGACTTGCTTGCTATAACCGTCACCCTGACCACCAGACACTGTCTTGCTCCGGTCGTATTCACCACCGCGACGGGTAGTGCCCTGGCTCTGAGACTGCCAGACTCCCTTGTTATGAGAATCGAGAGAGTTCCCGGGTCCCGAACTGGCTGCAGCGGCCTGCCGTCCCGCCCCCTCGGCGCCTGCCCGGCCTTGCCATCCGCCCGAGAGCCCGGAGAAGTCTCGATTCTGGAGCTTGCTCCTGTTCTCCTGGAATTGTTTGATTCTGGCCGAGCGATCGGCTTGCATAGAGCTGTTGGACTTGGCCCAGTTGCTCTCGTGCTGACTGCCGAATCCGGAATTATTGCCCGATCCGGACTTGCTGCCGAAGCTGCCGGCTCCGTTGCCCAGACCTTGCATGCGAGAGCCCAGACCGGCTGCTCGAGCCCGCCCGGCCCCGGCAGCCCTGCCGCCGCCACGCCCGCCGCCGCGCCCGCCGCGTGCATCAGCATCGGGACAGGTAATCGCCAGTGTCGATAGTAAAGTAACGGATACCGATAGAACGGCAAGGAAAACAGGTCTTTTCTTGTTCATCAACATAACGAGCTCTCCGAATCACCCACGCACTTAAATACGCCGGGACCACTCAAAAAGTTCAATGCCCCGCAGCAATTTAATCTGATCGCATTCAATCTAATCGAATAAACCTGCACAGAATCGCCAGCAATACAAAAGAACGCGCCGTCCAGAGAATGGTCCGCACCCAGTTGGTGGACGCCAGCTTTTCAGCATCTTCTTCTGAATAGCAATTGCCGAGCTTCTCATGAAGCGGGACCTGCAGGACAGCCGTGGAGAGCCACACTCCGACGAGCAGAGCGAGGGCGAGCCAGGACAGGCCTCGCCCGGTTCCGGAGTTAATAATAAAAGGAAGAAGAAGAGCGGAGAAAACCTCCAGAAGCATGAGTGGTACCACCACCAGTGATGTCAGATGGCGGTGGCTCTCGGCATACTGGGTGAAAGTCCGGCTCCCGACCCTGGTGAAAAGTGGGTAGTGAACGATCTGAACGAACCAGATCAGTCCGGTCATAAAAAATGTCGAAAAAATATTGATCAGTAGACACGCGATCATGACTCTATAGAATCTAGCGCTACCGGGTGACCCGGAGGTGAACTGTTCTATAATTAGGTCCCGGGACGGGACTATCACAAAAAAACAGGTGATTAGATTGAGCAGCAAATCAATACTGGTAAAGGCTGCTAGCCAGTCTTCGGATCGCGAATTAATCGCCGGCGTGACGGCGGAGTCGGCAGGCTGGCAGTATCTGAATCTGGAAGTGAGACGTTTGCTCCGGGGCGACCGTTTCGAATCGGACACCGGCGCTAACGAAGCAGTTATCGTATCTCTGGGCGGACGCTTCTCGGTCAAATCGAGCCAGGGCGAATTCGAGAATCTCGGACGCTGTCCGGATGTTTTCGGCGGTCTCCCATATGCCGTTTATCTTTCTACAGGTACGCAGTTCGAGCTCCTCGCCCATGAAGACGGCGTCGAGATCGCCTATTGCTTCGTGCCCAGCGATGAGGAGCACCGTACACGCGCAATCACCCCCGGGGACATAGTGCCGGAGATCAGAGGCGGCGGCAACGCCACCAGACAGATCAATACCATCATTCCTCCCGGTTTCGACTGCCACCGCCTGGTCACCTGCGAAGCCTATACCCCCGGCGGCAACTGGTCCAGCTACCCGCCCCACAAGCATGACACCCTCATCGAAGAGAACGGCAAGATAATCGAAGCGGAGCTCGAAGAGATCTATTTCTACAAATTCCGCCGCCCGGAAGGCTTCGCCCTCCAGCGCGTCTACAACGACGACCGCAGCCTGGACGAAGTAGCGGTGCCCCAGGACAACGACATCGTCCTGATTCGAGAAGGCTACCATCCGGTCAGCGCCCCGGACGGTTATGACTGCTATTACCTGAATTTCCTGGCAGGCTCGCATCAATCCCTGGCATGCAGCGATGACCCCGCCTACAAATGGGTGAAAGAGACCTGGGACAAGAAAGACCCACGCCTGCCCATGGTCGGTGCCGGAAAGACCGAAAAGATTACAGTTTAGCTATCAAACCCCGGCATAGGCTGAGAAACCGCCGTCCACCGGAATGACGGTGCCGGTGACGAAACGCGCCGAGGGCGAGACCAGAAAGAGAAGTGCTCCGACGAGCTCATCCGGCTCGCCCATGCGACCCATGGGAGTGTGTGCCACGACTTTTTTCCCACGGGGGGAATAGTCGCCGGTCTCACGGTCGGTGAGCAGGTACCGATTGAGCTCGGTGATGAAGAATCCCGGCGCGATGGCATTCACCCTGATCCCGGCGCCATATTCCATGGCCATACGCACGGCGAGCCAGGCAGTAAAATTGTCTATCGCGGCTTTCGAAGCCGAATAGGCGGGGACACTGGTGAGCGGTCTGTCCGCCGCCATGGAGGAGATATTGACGATACATCCGCGCCCCCGCTCCGCCATATCCCGCCCGAAGACCTGGCAGGGAATAATAGTTCCCTCGAGATTGAGAGAAAGAACACGCTGTATCTCAGCCGGTTTCAAATCGAAAAAAGACTGCTCCGCAGTGGTGACGGCTCCGGGGAAATTGCCGCCGGCAACATTGATGAGGACAGTGGCTTCGCCAAGCTCGGAGTTTATCCGCTCCCGGTTTTTCTCGAGAGCAGAACTATCGAGCACGTCCGATTCGAGGACCAGAAGCCTGTCGCTCTTCGCGAGCCCGGCGGCTTTTGCGGGCGTCCGGGCGAGCACCGCCACTTTCGCGCCCATGGCAAGGAGAGCCTCCACCATGACGATACCGAGCCCACCGGCACCACCGGTGATGACTGCTACCTCGTCCTTGAAATCATAATTGCTCGCGAGCCAGTCATGCCTGTTCACTTTCTTACTCCCTGAATCCCCATCTCCTCGATTACCAGGCCGGCATGCAGCCTGCCGCTCTCATCTTCGTAGACTCTGCTCGCCCCTGCGATCTCCCGGCTCTCGCCCGGGGGAAAAACCCAGTCGAGCTCTGAATAAGCTGGCTTGAAATTATTCGATAGAATGCGCGCCCCTATATTTACGCGCTCTTTCGTATAGTCCATGAAAAGCTCGATCTCGCTGTAACCGCCATTCTTATAAGCCATGCTTTCACCGTCGTCCTCGATCAGGCTGAAACGACCATGACCCTCTCCCGGTCCCGGAAAAGCCAGAACCCGCCGCATGTCATCCGGGCTCTCCGCCGATTGTCTTGCAGGTCGGCCAAGAGGGATCAAGCCGCCCTCTCTCACCAGGGTCGGGATGCGCGACAGGGGCGCCTCCACAGTGACGGTGACGCCGCCTCCATGCCAGGCGCCGTTGTCGAAATCGCACCACATGGAGCCTGAGGGCAGGTAGACATCCCGGCAGCGCAAGCCGGGCTCCAGCACCGATGCCACCAGCCAGTGCGAGCCGAGCAGGAAATCGAAAGACTCATCGAGACAGCGGCTGTCATCCCCGAACTCATAAACCAGGGGACGGATCACCGGCCGCCCGCTCCTTGCCGCATCGAAGATGAGACTGTAGAGATAAGGGATCATGCTGTAGCGAAAACAGATCAGATCCCTTATCACAGGCAGGATCTCGGGATACATCCAGGGCTCGTTCACCGAGCCGTCATCGTGCCAGGAGTGAATGGTGAAACGCGGGTGGAAGATCCCGTTCGCCACCCAGCGAGCGAAAAGCTCGGGGTCGGGCTTGTTGCCGAAAAAACCTCCGACATCGTGCCCGATGCCGGGCATACCCGAAAGAGACAGTCCCAATCCCATGGGGATATTGAACTTCAGAGTATGCCAGTTGCAGTCGTTGTCCCCGGTCCAGGTATGGGCATAGCGCTGGATGCCCGGGCAGGCGGAACGAGTGAGCACATAGGGACGGCGCTCCGGCTCATGCTCGACAAGAGCCTCATGACTGGCTCTCGCCATGAGCAGAGTCTGCAGAGGTCGCCCGGCCAGGCCGACTCGCAGAGACTCGCCGAAGCCTCTATATATGGCGTCATCATCCCAGATGCTGTATTCGTTGTTGTCGTTCCAGACACCGTCGATGCCCCAGCCGAGAATATGCTCTTTGAGGTTGTCCTTCCACCACTGACAAGCACTACCTGTGGTGAAATCAAGATGGGCGCCGTCACCGTCCCAGACTTTATCGAGCTGGGGTCCGCTGCCTTCTGCGGATTCGACAAAACCATCGAGCTCCTCCACCTGGTCGAAACGCGGATGGCTGGTGAGCAATGAAGGCTTGACGTTGGCCACCAGCTTGATACCGTGATCATGGAAGGAGCGCACCATCTGCGATGGCTCAGGCACCCGCTTGCGATTCCACTCGAAGACATAGCGCTTGCCGTCCTCGCCTTTGCAATAGCCTGAGGAGAGATGGAACATGTCGCAGGGAATCTCGTGCTCTTTGCAAAGACCGGCGAATCTCGCCAGCTCCTCCTGGGCGTTTTCAGCTTCGGTATATTGCATAGTCGAGCCCAGATAGCCCAGGGACCAGCGTGGTGGCAGGGTCATTCTGCCGGTGAGGGAGACGAGCCTGGCGAGCACGGCTTCGATGCTCGGACCGTAGAGCATGTAATAATCCAGATCGCCTTCTTCGGCCTGGTAGTAGCGATAAGCCGGGAAGAAATTATGATGCTCGCAACCCATATCGAACACGGTAGTCGCGAGATTGTCGTAGAAGAGTCCGTATGCGCACCGGCTCTCGGGCAGGTAAGTGATATAGAACGGAAAGTGCTTATAGAGCGGATCGCTCAGCTCGGCGTTGTAACGCCCGGCATCGAGATTGAACATGCGCATCCGGCGACCGTGCTTGTTCAGCGGTCCGGTCTTCTCCCCGAAGCCGTAGAAGCGCATGTCAGGGCTGCGTTTCATATAATGGTAGACGCTCCCGGAACGATCGAAAGCATAAGCCCGCTCTTCGAGATCCTCGGCAAAACATTCCCCTTCAGCATCGAACCAGCTGAGAGCCGGGGACGAGACAGTCGTTTCGATACGGAGAGTGCCTGTATCGATGCTGAGACGATCCGAGGCTCCATCGAGACTAAGCTCATAATCGGGGCAGCCGAATCGGCCGAGGTCGTCACGCGACCGCCCTTCGTATGGCATGTCGCCGTTCTCGTCCACGATCATCCAGGTGCGTTCGAGCTGCGGTTTGCTGGCTAGCCGGTGACATACCCTGACAATATCGGGCTCGAGAGGCCAGATCGAAAAGCTCTCGCCACCGGGGCCGGTGAGCACCACCGGCTGCCCGCCACCGGCCTTGCCGGTCGAATCGATGGTGGAAGAGAGCCTGTACGGCGCTCCATCTCTTCCCGGCACAACGAGCCTCATGGTGCCCCTCCGCTTCCTGCTCTCCAGAGAGCCACCGCCGGGTCGGCAATATAATAGATCTCCTCCCCCCGGGAAGTGGTCCTGAAACCACTGCTCCACCCCTCGATGTCGAAGTCCCCGGAGAGCTGATCGAAAAAAGCGTGCTCATAGCCGACGCTCTCGATCTCGTCTTTTGTCAGATCGCGCACTGCATAGCGAACGGTGAAACGTCCTTCCGAAGAGCCATGAATGAGGTGAGCAGCCACGCCGAGACTCTCCTGAAGATCGGCGTTTTTATCGAGCAGCTCCAGGACCTCCTCCGTGCCTTTGTATCCATACTTTCTGATCAGCTCGTCATTGCGCCCGTCCTCGCCGAAACGTCTCACTCCGGGAGCCAGGACCAGGAGCTCGGCACCTCCATGCGGGTTCTGTAGATAGCCTTGTTGCCGAGCCAGGTGGTCTTGAACTTTTTCGGATCTAAATAAACGACCACTTTTTTCAGGGCCGGGACATAGTGGATACTCTCCTGCCGGCATAGATCGGCGGCTTTCTCGAAGACT
>JAGQHH010000160.1 GCA_020431945.1 Cyanobacteria bacterium HKST-UBA02
CGCCCTGCGCATGGAGATGTGCGAAAAAGACGGTTTCACACCCAGCCGTACCCTGGCCGACCGGATGTTCCAGCGCGGTCTCGAGGGTGGTATCAAGACCCGCGGTCGCAGCATGGGTCTTATATTGGATATCGGCGGCTACTACAAAAACGTCGTCACCCTGGCTCCCTCGCTGGAGATTACTTTCGAAGAGATGGACCTCGCCCGTGACTTATTGGATATAGTAATCAGCGAGAGCAAGGGCAGCAAATAGAAAGATATAGACATCAGATATGAAATCACGCTCAATCGAGATTTTTTGCGACTTCGACGGCACCATAACCGTAGGTGATACCGTCGACCTCCTCCTGGAGTCCCTGGCAGCCGACCAGTGGCGAGCCTTCGAGCGTCTCTGGGAAAGAGGGGAAATCGGCTCCCGGGAATGCATGGCGGCTCAGATACCTCTCATCCAAGGAGGCTGGGACGCAATCGAGAAAGTTCTATCCGGTGTGGAAGTAGACCGGACCTTCGCCACCTTCGTGAGCTGGGCCCGCGGTCGTGCTGTGCCCCTGAGCATCGTCAGCGACGGTCTCGACCGGGTGATCCGGTACCTGCTCAGCAAGAACGGCATCAATGTCGACAGGATCTGGTCCAATCATCTGGTGGAAGATGGGGATACCCTCAGCCTCGAGTTCCCCCCCCGGGGCAGCCGTTTCGTCTGCGCTTCCGGGCATTGCAAGTGCCAGATTCTGGATGCTGCAAGAAAGAACCTCACCGTTATCATCGGTGACGGAAGAAGCGATTTCTGCTGGGCAGCCAATGCCGACGTGGTCTTCGCCAAAGACAAGCTCCTGACCTACTGCCAGAGCGAAGGCATCGCCTGCCTGCCCTATGAGAGCTTTCTGGATGTCCGGCTGAAACTGGAAGAGCTTCTGGCTACGCAGCCTGTGGACGACTTCGCCCCGCAACCGGTCTGGCAGCCAATCGTGGCGACATGACGGGAAGCACGGGGATTCTCCTGCTTCATGGTCTCACCGGCATGCCCGCTGAGATGAGACCGCTGGAAAAACATTTCAAGCAAGCCGGCTTCGAGGTGGAATCGCCTCTCCTTCCCGGTCACGGCGGAACCCACCTGGAGCTCCTGGAAGCGGGCTGGCAGGACTGGGTCGAGGCGTCCAGAGAAGCCCTCGACAGGCTCTGCCAGAAAGTCGACCGGGTAGTGGCAATCGGGCTCTCCATGGGCGGCACCATAGGCGGGATTCTCGCCGCCGGAGACGCGCGCATCGCCGGGCTGGTGATGCTCTCTCCCACACTCTATTACGACGGACCCTCGGTGAACGGATTGATGCGTTCTGCCCGGATCCGCCGCCTCATGCACCAGGCATGCTTCCTTTTTCCCGCCCTGCGCAGTTCGCTCTACTGGACCGAGAGGCCCCCT
Organism: Cyanobacteria bacterium HKST-UBA02; assembly: GCA_020431945.1. The sequence goes on from JAGQHH010000160.1 coordinate 1,418, forward strand.
TACGGGCTCAAAGACGAGCGCCTGCAAAGACAGATAACCAGGGCCATCGAGGCGGCAGCCCAGGGCAAGAGCTGCCAGTTCGGGCTGTTCCGGACATATTACGGCAATCTTTTCGAGATGAATCTTCTCACCGATCATTTCTTCGGTCTCGCCGGCACTATCGACTGCCCCACCCTTCTCCTGCACAGTTATGAAGACACCATCGCCAGCCTCGCCAACGCCATGGATGTATACAGGCTCGTTTCCAGCAAAGAAAAACACCTGGTCATGCTCACCGGCTGCGACCACGTAATGACTCTCGATCTGAATCGCAAGTTTGTCATCCGTCTCCTCAGCGAATTCGTCGATGATATTCTCGATGATAAAGGAATTCTCGCTCCGCCCGGGGCCTCTATCGAAAGCGGCATATCGATTCATCTCAGCCCACCGGTATTGTTCCAGGGAGAGTTTCGAGGCGAAATCACTCCCAGCTTCAGGCATCTGGTCACCCTCAAGAATAACAACCAGGAAGTCGTCTCCTTTCCCATCTCCTGGAGCAAGAGGAGAAACAAGACGGTCCTCGAGATCAACGGCGATTCCAGCAGCTTGAGACGCGACGCCGGGGATACGGCATGGCGAACCGTCGAGCATCTACTCGATACAAAAGCAAGAGTGATGAGAGCGCAACGCCTCGATCGCCCCAGGGAGCTATCCGGAACCAGATCTGGCACCAATTCCGGTATCACCTCCGGTATCCGATCGTGACAGCGGTGATTTCCCGAAACACTGCGGAGCTGAGCGCCCTCGAGCCCGATTCCTTGAATCAGGCATTTCTCGCCCATCCGCCTGAGGGATTCAAGACACTGACGGTGCGAGGCGGTCCGGCCTTTCTCGCTGATTTCGATCTGCTCACCACTTTCGACGGCGATCAGAGCCGGGTGGAAAAATGGCTCGGGATTTTTCAGTTGCGACGCTTTACCATATTGCCGACACTCTTTCTGGGAAGCACAGTCAGCGAATACACATCCTGCTCTCAGGAGCCGGAAAAGATCCTCGCCGACCTGATCGAGACTGCCAGAGACAATAATTGCCAGCTGGTGATCGCCAAAGACCTGCCACTGAACTCGCCTCTTCTCTGCCAGGAGGAGAACCAGAAGGCCGAAAGACTGGTGGAGGCAGGCTCCCGTATCGGTCCATTCATCGAGGTGGCGGGTCAAGCTCTGGCATATGTGGATATCGACTTCCCCGACCTGGATGTCTTTCTGTCGCGAATGAGCCGCATCAGGCGCAAAGAGATGCGCAAGAAACTCAAGAGCAAGAACGGATTGCAGATCGAGGAGCGGCGCACCGGCGATGCATCCTTTGCCGATCCAGCCTTCCTGGACGAGCTGTACAGGCTCTATCTGAATGTCTACGAGCAGAGCCGCTATCACTTCGATCTTCTCAGCAGGGATTTCTTCGAATCGATCCTGAACTGCCGGGAAAACGGCGGTATCGTTTTCATGTACAAGAAAGACGGAGAGCTCATCGGCTATAACATCTGCTTCGTTTACAGGGAGATGCTTGTGGACAAATATGTAGGATTCTCCTATCCACGCTGCCTGGAGAGCAATCTCTATTTCGTGAGCTGGTTTCATAATCTGGACTATGCGATCAGCAATAATCTCCGCCGTTATATAGCCGGCTGGACGGACCCGGGAGTAAAAGCCTCTCTGGGCGCCACATTCACCAGCACCAGACATCTGGTCTATATTCGCAATCCCCTGCTCCGTGCAGTCCTGTCGAGGCTCAAGCATCTCTTCGAGCCCGACTCTGAATGGCACCACCAGTAATACTGCAGGCTATTTAAGGGCCTTGATCACGTTCTGGATTTTCTTCTGGATCGCCTTATCCTGAAGGCTGTTATAACCGCCATAACAGAGGAGCGCCACCAGTATGAGGGTGAGCACTTTCTGAATGAAAGACATTCCCGGGCTGCTGCTCCTGGCCTTGGCACGCTGGCTGAAGCCCTTGCTGTCCTTGTTGTTGCCGGTTGCGGGTTTGGCCAGAGCGAAGCGCCCCTGCTGCATCCTCAACCGAGAGAACTCCTGGACAGTAGGAAGCTGTCTCTGGCAATTCACGCAAAATCTCAGCTGCGCCCGCACCGGCGCCGAGCAGAAAGGACAATTCGAATAGCCCAGGTCATGATGGTACTCCTCATGGCTGGAGCGTCCATCTCGTCTGAAGAAAGATAGAAGCTTGTCGAGGAATCCCGACGGCTCTTCGTATTCTTCTTCTTCTTCTTCTTCGAATCCCATTGCTTCCATTGGTTGCGTATGCCCTTTCCCCGAATGCTGGCTTCGTGCCGGCTGACCCTGATGAACCGACGTCTCCGTGCGAAGCTCGTTGATGACTTCCTGCACCCCGGAAGACATCTTCGATAGATCGAGGGCCGGATGCTCTCCGGTCGCCAGAGCTTCGGCTTCGCTCTCGAGATCCCGGAAGTTGACGTCTTCCATCCGGTAGCGATAAGACCTCACTTTCGGCCAGTCCCTGCGCATGGCGTTCTTGAGCTCCTTCAGAAACTCGCTGGCGGTAAGGTGCCTGGCTTCAGGCTCTTTGGAGAGAGCCCGGTTGAGCACATAAGTAGTCTCATTGCAGGCCTTCAGCTCCGGAATAGCCTGACTGAAGGGAATAGGCGTTCCATAGAGGTGACAGTCCATCATCTCGATGGCGGACTTTGCCTTGAAAGGCAGACATCCGGACAGGGTCTCGTAGACGACGATGGCCATCGAGTAGATATCGCTCCTGGTATCAACCACCGAATTGGAGAGACATTGCTCGGGGCTCATATAAGGCGGGCTCCCGCAAACGTCGCCGGCTCTGGTGATCTGGTAGACGTCCTCACCGAAAGGATCGGTCTCTTTCAGCTTGGAGAGACCGAAGTCCACTAGCTTAACCCAGTCCTCGGTCTCGCGGTGCTTGGCGAGGATGATATTCTCTGGTTTCAAGTCACGGTGAACGATGTCCTGAGAGTGGGCGAACTCGAGCGCGTCGAGCACTTGCTCGAAAATCGTCATGGCCCGGTCGAAGGGCAGGGCGCCTTTGACCAGGAGCTCGTCCTTGAGGGAACGACCCTCGATGAAGTCCATCACCAGATAGGGTTGCCCCTGCTTGCTCATGCCGAAATCGTAGAGGGTGACGATATGGTGGTGGTTGAGCTGGGCGACGGTTCGCGCTTCCCTGTTGAATCGCTTGAGCGCCTCCGAATCCGCCACCTTGTGCGCATGGAGCATCTTCACCGCCATCACCCGGTCGGTCTGCTCGTCTTCCGCCTGGTAGACGACACCCATGCCACCACGGCCGAGAACCGAGACGATACGATACCGATCGGCTAGCTTGCTGCCGATCAGGGGATCTTTTGAAGGATCCTTCGAGGACTCCTTGCCAGGGTCCATCTCAGACTCCAACGCCTTGGATTTCTCAGCGGGGCACACTTTTAATTCTTCTACTAACTGGTGATATCTCCATACCCGAGGCCGGGACAGGCTAAACGACGGGCAACGTCACATAAATTCAACTATGACGGAATTACTGACATACACGCCTTTCTGGGTGAGGAAAAGACGTCCTTCCGCCAGACGGACGAATCCGCCGTCTTGTAGCCTGTCGAGCCTTTCACGGTGGAGGTCGTAGAGGTCGATTCCATAGCGCTTCTCGAAGTCAGCCAGATCGATTCCCCGACGCATCCGCAGGCCGAGCATCAGCCCCTCTTTGACCCGGGTCTCCGGATCGATGAATTCGCTCACCTCATCTTCGGTGGGCGCCTTCATATAGCGCTTGAGAGAGCGGAAATTGGCGCTCCTGTAGCCATCCACATAGCGATGGGCGCCCACACCGAAGGCCAGGTAAGAGCCGTTCTTCCAGTATGTTGAGTTATGTAGCGAAGCAAAGCCGGGACGGGCGAAATTGGAGACCTCGTAGTGCTCGAAGCCGCTCCCGACAAGACGGTCGATCAGGAGATCGAGCATATCGACGAAGGCCGACTCGTCCGGATATGCCTCACTGTCCCGGGGAAATCGAGAATAGAGGGGAGAGTTGGCGGCAAGACTCAATCCATAGGCTGAAACATGCTTGATGGAGGGGTTTCTGTCTATGATCTCGAGAGCCCTTGCGAGGGTCCTCTCCCAGCTCGAGAGAGTCTGAGTAGGCAGACCGTACATAAAATCCAGGCTCAGACAGTCGAAATCTTCCCGGCAGGCCAGATCGATCCCGGCAAGAGCCTGCTCGACACTGTGATCACGCCCGATTGCCTGGAGCTCTTCGTCGAGGAGGGACTCGATACCGATGGAGAGACGGTTGATCCCCGATGCCCGCCATGCCGAAACCCTGTCCCTGGTTATAGCGTGGGGCGTGGTCTCCAGGGTCACTTCCGGGTTCGGCTCGACTTCCACGAGCCCGGTCAGAGTTTTGATTGCCGTATCGATATTGGCAGGCGACACCAGACCCGGTGTGCCCCCACCAAAATAGATAGTCCGGAGCCGGACGGGAGACTCCACTCTGGCAAGCCTTTCCCGGATCTCCATTTGAAGGACCTCGAAATACTCGTCTTCCAGGTGATCGAGACCGGCAAAGGCAGCGAAATCACAGAAGTCGCATTTATGCGAGCAAAACGGAATATGCAAATATGCCGAGGCGACCGGGTCCAGCATTATCAAACCGGCTTCAGGAAAGATCGACGCACCAGTGCAAGAATACCAGAAAAACGAGGAATCGAGAGATGGTCAAGAGAGTCGGCATCCTGCTTTCAATCTGCCTGATTACAGCACTGGCAGCCTCCGCTGCCGATAAGCCCGGAGAGGCAGGCAAAGGCAAATACTATGACAGCTCGCTGCTCGCCGTATTTCGAGTGGGCGTCACCCACACCGATCTGCGCTCGGTAGGCGACCTGATAATCAAGACTCGCCGGGAAATCACGAACAATCCTTCCAATCCCAATGCCCGCATGCGCCTGGGATGCTATCTCTACCTCACCGGCGACTACGAGGGAGCGGCTATGGAGATGAAAAGAGCCGTGGCCCTCGATCCCGACGATTATGTATGCCACACGATGCTGGCCAGGCTGCTCGATGAAGCCGGCGATCAATCCGCATCCCAGCTCGAGTACGAGAGAGCAATCAAGCTCAATCCGGATTTCCCGGATTCCCGGGTCATGTACGCCGAAAGCCTGATGAAAAGAGGCGGCATCTCCGAAGCCATAGACGAGTTCAGACAGGCGAACGAAACAAGACCGACGACTTTCGGGCTCTCCGGATTGTCGGAAGCCCTGGTGGTGGCCGATGATCCCGACGGTGCGGTGAAAGCAGCCCGGCAGGCGGTCTCGGTGATGCCCAACTCGGCTCGTGCCCATGTAGCCCTCACCAGAGCACTCTTGAAATCAGGCGAGACCGAGAGCGCCCTGCGCACGGCTCGTCAGGCTTCGCTCCTGGATCCCACCTCCCCGGACAGTCATATCGCCCTGGGCAGGGCGCTCTACGCCAACAAGAAGAAATCGGATGCGGTGAAGGAATTCCAGCAAGCCGTCAGCCTCGATCCTCTCAATGCCCAGGCTCGCAACGATCTGGGGTTCGCGCTCTACGGAGTCGGCGATGTCGCCTCGGCGGTCACCCAGCTCCAGCTTGCTCTGCGCCTCAATCCGCACCTGAGTGAGGCAAGAAATAATCTGGAAATTGCCATATTCGGACTGGCAGGCCAGGGCAAATAACACCGCCATCGGTATCAGTGCGCACCGCATATACGACAAGCCTTCTTTCCATATATCACCCATCTCCGGCGCCGCCGTAAATGGTGGCATCGCAATTGCATTCTGAGCCTATAAGGTTAGAATTACAGAGAGTAATCTTATGTTCAAATCTGGGCTCTCGAAAAACTTCTCTACCGCCGTTCTGGTGTCATTGATGATGCTGGCTCAGACTCTGGCCCCGGTGATGGCCCAGGGCGACGATACAGGCAAGCCGCCGTCATCGCTTGTCTTCGAGCCTGAAAAAGATGGAGACAGCAAAGCAGACGATGCCGGCGAGAGCAAAGAAGACAAAGCCAGGAAGCTTCTGAGCGACCTCCCCAAAGAGACTCTCGATCAGCTCGCCCAGCTGGCCCCGAGACCGGCAGGCGACTCCAGGACCCAGCTGCCCACCGTCACCGGTACCGTCCAGATCAGACAGCCCTTCAAGCTCTTCGCCCAGGCGAACCAGCAAAAGGTCATACACCAGCTGAGCTTCCGGGAGACGCCTGTGCGCGAGGTAATCGCCGAGCTGGCAAGAAGAGGCAATCTCAACATCATCATCGATAAATCGGTCACCGGCAAAGTCACAGGCGAACTCAGGGATGTCACCCTGGACGAGGCCATGGACAGCGTCCTCGCCTCCGCCGGACTGCGAAGCCGGAGCCTGGACAAGAATACCGTGGTGGTAGGAACCCTTCAGGCGATGGTGCAGCTGGGTCTCAACCGTCCCATCGCCCGGGCTTTCAAACTCAGCTATGCGCATCCCTACGACGTGGCGTCTATCCTCCAGGCATCCATCTTCAACCTGGGCTACAAACCCAAGTTCAACACCCGCCTGGACCAGACCACTTCCCCCGCCGACGCTGCCGAGGTGGGAACCGACGACCTCACCCTCAAGCTCGAGGCCAATCAGACCTATGAAGAGGACAACCAGCCCAAACTCCTGAGGGGATCCACCAGACAGCAAGTACAGGAAGGCGTAGGCTACAACAACGCCGCTATCGATCCGGGCACCCAGCAGGTCAGAACTATTCAAGAAGTGAACACCGACTATACGGTGCCCACCAATGACGGTGGTTGCATTGTGATACCGGACTCCAAGGGCAAACGTGTATTCGTCGTCGGTACCGAAGAAGACGTCCTTCTTGCCGAGCAGGCGATCCGTCTGCTCGACCGCAGACCCAAGCAGGTGCATATCCAGGCGTCTCTGGTAGAGCTCTCCAACCAGGGAATAAGACAGCTCGGCGCCACCTTCAACGTCCAGGGCCAGGGACTGTCGGCCTCGATCATGGGCAACGCCACCGCACCGCTTCTCTCCTTTCTCCCCGGTCTCGGATCGCAAGCGAGCAGCCAGGCGAACCCCAATATCCCCCAGATCCCGTTCAACGGGACCTCAGTAACCGGTAACGCCTCTCCCTTCTCGGGGATCATAGGTACGGTACTGCCCCTGGTTTCCCAGACCGCTACCATCGCCGGTGTCACTCCGAGCAATAGCGCCGCCAGCGGATTCAACTTCCTCACCCTGGGCAAGAGCGCCGGCGGACGCTTCAACGTCGCGACCATGCCCGGCGCCCTGAACGTCAATCTCAATATGCTCTTGCAAACTAATAAGGCGAAGATAATCGCCAACCCATCACTGGTGGTATCAGACAGCACCGAGGCCCTGATCACCATAGCCAATGAAGTCGTGCACAAGATCACATCGACAGTCAGCCTCGGCGTAGTCACGACCAACGTCGAGCTGGCCAAGGCAGGGATTTTCCTCAACGTCCTTCCTTCCATCACCGAAGACGGATTCGTACGTCTTCGATTGCGTCCGCAGGTCTCCACTCCCCTGGGAGGGCCCACGACTTTCGGTACCGGAGCCAACCAGACCGTAGTGACGCTTCTGAGCATCCGGGACGTAATCACTCAGGAAGTAAGAGTGAAAGACGGTCAGACCCTGGTGATCGGCGGTCTCTTCACCGAGCTGGAAGCCGCCCAGCTATCCAAGGTTCCTTACCTGGCAGAAGCGCCGGTGCTCGGAGCCTTCTTCCGGACGACACTGAAAGGCCGCAATCGCACCGAGCTGATGCTCATGATCACACCCAAGATTGTCGAGGAAGATCCAACGCAGCTCTCCGAGTCCGGAGCTTCGCCTACACTCTAGTCGCTCTCGAACGTCTCGGCTGTGCACCGCTGGTGGTTGCAAGACTCTTCTCGAGATCTCTTGCGATCTTCTTGAAGTTTTTTTCAATTCCCTTTTCCACCTGGCCCCATTGCTTCTCGCCCATATAAGCCCTGGCCCCCAGCACCGCCGGTACTACCAGGACCGCCGCCGCCATGAAGCTCACGCAGAGATTGCGGCTGGCCACCTGCCAGCCGAAAGAGCGCCGGGATCGGGAAAATTCTTTGTCGGGCGTATCTCTGGGTTCGCCGAGATAAACCTCGGGGAGCTCGCTGTAAGTGTTTCTTGGTAAATTGGTCCAGCTCTGGCGGCACTCATTGGTGGCGACGAATCGGCGGCAACCGGAGCAGAGCTGCCTTTCCTGGCGCTTCTCAATATGCCCGCAACGGGGGCAAGCCCGGGCTACCGGTCCTTTTTTCCCGTGCAAGATCACATAGGGGAGCTCACTGGGGTCACTGTTTTTCATGGTCGAGTATTCCAACGTCAAGCTCGCGCCACCGCTTGAAGGCGGCAACCGACGGCAATAGGGGATGACATAGTAAGGGATTTAAATAACCCAAACTATAGGCAGTTCATGCCCCAATGTCAAGAGGGAATATCGTCCCAGGGCTCTCTATTCGACAGTGACCGATTTTGCCAGGTTTCTGGGTTGATCGACATCTTTGCCGAGAAAATCGGCAACGAAGTAGGAGAGGAGTTGCAGGGGCACGCAAGTGACCAGGGGAGAGAAGAATTCGTCCACCGGGGGAATCCGCAGCAAGTAGTCGAAGGTCTTGGGCGCCATTTCGTCGCCATCGACAGCCACTGCCACCATTCTTGCCTTGCGGGCACGGGACTCCTGGGCATTGGACAGGGTCTTCTCATAAACGGAACCGGGCACCAGGACGGTGATCACCGGCACTGTGGAGTCCAGCACCGCTATCGGTCCGTGCTTGAGCTCGCCGGCAGCATAGCCGGAAGCATGGATATAGCTCAGCTCCTTGAGCTTGAGAGCGCCCTCGAGGGCGGTTGGATAGTTGAGCCCCCGGCCGATGAACACCACGTCATTGGCGTCAGCCAGTTTAAGGGATTCTTTCTTATAGGCTTCTTCCCTGGCCAGGATCTGCTCGATCATTGTGGGAATCTGGTGCAGTTTCTCCTTGAGCTCCAGGGCCCTTTCGGCGCTGATGTCGCCGCGGCGCTCGGCAAGATAGATACCGAGGAGATAGAAACAGGCGAGCTGCGCCGCATAAGTCTTGGTAGCGGCGACCGAGACTTCGATACCGCATTCGGTGACAATCAGACTGTCGGTGATCTGAGCCAGGTGCGAATCGGGACGGTTGGTGATACCCAGGGTCATCGAGCCGCCGGCCCGGGCTTTCTTGATCGCCGCCAGAGTATCGGCGGTCTCGCCGGACTGGGTGACCGCCACGGTCAGGGTGCGATCATCTACAAGGAGCTTGCGTCCCCGGGTCTCCGAGGCGATATCGACCTCTACCGGGACATTACAGAGCTCTTCGATGATATATTTGCCGACCATCCCGGCGTGATAAGCGGTCCCGCAGGCGAGGATGAGCACGCGGTCGATCTTTTTCACTTCCTCGTCAGTGAGGCGAACGCCATAGAGCCCCTGAGCGTCCGGAGCGAAATGACGAACGTTGAAGTCGATGGGAGCTTCAGGGGCGATCAGATATTTGCTGAGAGTCTGCCGGAGAACCAGAGGCTGCTCATTGATCTCTTTCAGGAGAAAATGCTTATAGCCCGCCTTGTCGATCTTGTAAGGATCGGAGGTGAGGGTGACGGGATGGCGGTGACGCTCGAGACCGTCGAAAGTGAAAAGGCGGACGCCGTCCTGGGTAATCTCGGCAATCTCGCTCTGATCCAGACGGACGACTTTGTTCGTATATTGTCTGACCGCCGTGCTGTCCGAAGCCAGGAAGCTCTCGCTTTCTCCTAGTCCGACAGTGAGGGAGTAATGATGGTTGACCGCCCAGATCCTGTCCGGATATTGCTGGGAGACGATTCCCAGGGCATAGGCACCAGCCATGCGGTCCAGGGTAGCGATGATCGCCGGCAGCATCTCGCCTTTCTGCTCGAGCTCCCGGGAAAGAAGGTGCACCACCACCTCGGTATCGGTGTCCGAGATGAAGATGAAACCGTCGTCGGTAAGCTCCTGGCGCAGTTCGGCATAGTTTTCGATGATGCCGTTATGAACGATAGCCAGAGTGCCGTTGGCATTCATGTGCGGGTGCGCATTCTCGTCGGTGGCGCTACCGTGCGTGGCCCAGCGGGTATGACCGATGCCGACGGAGGCGGTGGGTCTTTCTTTCTGCAGTCTCGTCTCGAGATTGCTGAGCTTTCCGGCAGCCTTGATCACATTGATCCGGCCGCCTTCCATGACCGCTACCCCGGCGGAGTCGTATCCCCTGTACTCGAGGCAGCGAAGCTTGGAGAGAAGTACCGGCGCCGCCTGGCTTTTACCGAGATAACCAACGATTCCACACATGAAGGACCGCCTCCTAGATTTCCATGATTTCTGACTCTTTGTCAGAAACAGACTTGTCTATCTCTTTTATATACTTGTCCGTGAGCTTTTGAAGATCGTCGAATTTGCGCTTCAACTCGTCCTCAGAAACCCCCTGATCCTTGAATTTCTTGAGATCCTGGTCGCAGTCACGGCGTACATTGCGCACTGCCACCTTGGATTCTTCACCAATTTTTTTCACCAGCTTAGTCAGCTCTTTACGTCTTTCTTCGGTAAGAGCCGGAATATTGATCCGCACTATGGTGCCGTCATTATTGGGTGTCAGTCCGAGCTGGGCTTTATGAATCGCCTGCTCGATCTCTTTCAGGGCGCCTTTGTCATAAGGCTGGATCACCAGGGAGCGGCCATCCGGAGTGGAGATATTCGCCAGACTCTTCAAAGGAGTCGGGGTACCGTAATAGTCGACTTCCACTCGATCGAGAAGAGACGGGTTGGCACGGCCGGTTCGAACCGTCATGAATTCTTTGTGCAGGTTCTGCACCGCTTTATGCATCCTTTCCTCGCCTGAGGACAGGACTTCATCTGTACTGGTAGTGCTGCTCATGTTTGCCCTCCTAGTCGTGATCCTACAAGGGTACCAATTCTTTGCCCCAGGACTATCTGTTGAATACTTCCCGGCTGGGCGAAATCAAATACTACGATAGGAATGTTGTTTTGCTGACACATGGAGACTGCAGCGTCATCCATCACTCCAAGACGCCTGGTGATTAAATCATCAAAGCTGATTCGACCGATCTTCTTGGCATCGGGGTTCTTGCGAGGATCATCGCTGTACACCCCATCAACGTTGTTCTTAGCCATCAAGATTACATCTGCCTTAATTTCGGCGGCTCTGAGGGCGGCGGCGGTGTCGGTGGTGACATGGGGATTGCCGGTACCACCTCCGAATATAACTATCCGCCCCTTCTCCAGATGTCTGATGGCCCGCAGACGGATAAAGGGCTCCGCCACCTCGGGCATGGCAATGGCTGTCTGGACGCGGGTTTGAATCCCTTTCGAGTTGAGTACTTCCTGGAGGATGAGACAGTTCATGATCGTAGCCAGCATCCCGACATAGTCGGCGGCGGCTTTGTCCATTCCCCAGCCGGCGCCCTGGACGCCCCGGAAAATATTGCCGCCCCCCACCACGATGGCTATCTGCACGCCCAGCTTGTGCGCCTGGAGAATCTCATTGGCGATGCCATTGATCACATCAGGGTCGATACCGAAGCCCTGGGAGCCCTGCAGGGCCTCTCCGCTCAATTTCAAAAGGATTCGACGGTACTGGGTTTCTGGCATGGTAAGAGGGGATCGGGTCTCGACTCATTCTCAAACCTTGAGATCATACAACCTGGGTGACGGGACCTGATAGGGTCCAATTCTCATGCTGGCAAATTGTTACCCTGTCAAGAACGAGAAGGGGCCGGATGTGAAATCCAGCCCCTGTCCGTATTGCTTTATCTATCCTCAGGCTTTGCCGGGTCAGGCATCACCCAGGATGAAGAGGGCGAAGCGTGCCGGGGAAAGCTTGGCTCCCAGCTCTTTGCCCTTGGTCTCCAGGTGCTTGGAGACGGTAGCGGAAGGATCCTTCACGAAAGGCTGCTCGGAGAGACAGCGCTCAGCCAGGATCTTGTCCACACGACCGGCGATGATCTTCTCTTTGATCTCGGCAGGCTTGCTGGCGAGGTCGGCTTTGCCGGACTCGATACGGTGCTCTTCTTCGATGATCTCCTTGGGCACGTCTTCCCTGTTCAGGTATTGCGGCTTGGTGGAGACGATGTGCATGGCCAGCTCGCGAGCGACGGTGGAAGCAGCTTCCAGCTCGGGCTTCTTGTCGGCGGTGAGCTCCAGGATGGCACCCATCTTGCCGCCCAGGGCATGTATGTAGAGACCAATCACGCCTTCGCCGGGTACTGCGAGATAGTCGAGACGCTTGATCACGATATTCTCGCCGGTCTTGGCAATAGCAGCGGTGATTTCTTCGCTCACCGGCTTGCCGCCGTCCTTGGCGTTGAGGAGGTCCTCGGCTGACTTGGTCTTGTTGGCCAGAGCGACATCCACCAGCTTATTGCAGAGGGCTACGAACTCTTCGTTGCGAGCGACGAAGTCGGTTTCGCAGTTGACC
>JAGQHH010000161.1 GCA_020431945.1 Cyanobacteria bacterium HKST-UBA02
CACCCACGGCAAGACGACCACCACCGGTATGGTCGCCCAGGTCCTCATCGACGGCGATGTCGACCCGTCTGTAGTAGTGGGTGGCGTTTTCTCGAAAATCAAAGCCAATTCCAGACATGGAGATGGCGAGTACTTCGTTGCCGAGATTGACGAGAGCGACGGTACCCAGACCAGGGTCAATTCGCATATCGGAGTGATCACCAATATCGAGACGGATCATCTCGAGAATTATCCCGGTGGTCTCGAGCAGATTCTCGAATCGATGCAGGTTTTCGCCCGCCAGACCAGCGACATTCTTATCCTCTGTGTGGACGATTCCGGTTGCCGGCGGCTTGCCGCCGCCCAGGAGGCCGACGAGGCTGAAGGACCCCGGATCGTCACTTATGGTCTCTATAACGGCGAGCATGAAAGCCAGTACAGCTACGAGCCCTGCGGAGCATTCGCCATGCGGGTCTACCGGGAAGGCTCTCTTCTCGGTCAGGTCGAATTGCGGGTGCCGGGCACCCACAATAAGAGCAATGCTCTGGTGGCCTGTATAGTGGCTATCGAGCTCGGCGTTCCTTTCGAGACCATCGCCGCTTCTCTGGCCGAATTCGAAGGTGTGAACCGGCGCTTCCAGATCCTCGGCAAGCAAGCCGAGATCACCGTGGTGGACGACTATGCTCACCACCCCACCGAGATCGCCGCAACCTTGAAAGCAGCCCGGGAATTCATCGCCGGCTCGAGCAATCCTGCCTCCAGACTGGTGGCGGTTTTCCAGCCTCACCAGCCGACCAGGCTCAAAAATCACTGGAAAGCTTTTTGCGAATCTTTCGGCGATGCCGATCTGGTGCTCGTCACCGACGTCTATATCGCCAGGGGCAAGCCTATCGAGGGAATCAACTCCGAGACCTTCTCCCATGCTGTTCTCAACCGGAGCTGCCGGTATATAGGCGGTCCGACCCCGGGTCTTGCCGCTGCCATTGTCGAGCTCCTGGAGCCCGGCGACACGGTCATGACTATCGGTGCGGGAGACATCACCTCAGTGGGACCGCAGATACTGGAACTTCTCAAAAACAGAAAGCCCAATGGAAGAAGCAACTAATGCTCCCCTTGCTCGCTTCACCACCCTTAAGATAGGAGGGGAAGCCACCAGGCTGTGCCATCCGCGCACCCTCGACGAGCTTGTCGAGCTGGTAGGCAAGCTCGATCAGGAAGGCGAGCCCTGGTTTATCATAGGCGGCGGCTCGAACCTCTTGATCTCCTCTGCCGGAGTGCAAGGCACGGTGATCCGAACCGCTTACCTGACCGAGATCAAAAACCCCGAACCCGATGTCATCGAAGCGGCTGCCGGAGCAAGGCTTCCCCATATGGCCAAACAGGCGGCCCACCTGGGGCTTTCCGGTCTGGAGTTCGCTGTCGGCATCCCCGGCACTGCCGGCGGTGCGGTGATCATGAACGCCGGAGCGCACGGAAGCTGCATCGCAAATATCCTCGAATCCGCCACCGTTTACGATACCGAAGAGGGCGACCTCAAAGTTTATAAGGCGGAAGATCTGGACTTCGTCTATCGAGCCTGCAAGCTCAAACCCGACAAGCATGTCGTAGTCTCGGCCCGGTTCCGGCTGCAGAAAGGCGATGCCGCTTCCATAGAAGAAGTGACCAGGCACAATGAAGACTACCGCTGGCGCACCCAGCCCATCGGCTGGCCCAACGCTGGCAGCACCTTCAAGAACCCTGAGCCGGAGCGGGCTGCCGGCTTTCTCCTCGATCAGGCTGGGGCCAAGAATCTCAAAGAAGGCCAGGCAGCAGTATCGGCTATCCACGCAAACTTTGTGATCAATCTTGGTAAGGCTACATCGACAGAAGTGACATCCTTATTGCAAAGGATGCAAGCCTGCGTGTACGATTCGTATGCGATTCGACTGAAGCCGGAATGGAAGACCCTGGGTGAGTTCGGCGCCGAAGAGATGGCGGTGTGGGAGAAATAGACAATGAGAGAGTTGCTTGCAATCGACAAATCGACCAGAATCGGAGTCCTCTACGGTGGACTATCCAGCGAGCGCGAAGTGTCCCTGCGCTCAGGCGCCAACTGCCACGCGGCCCTGAAAAGGCTGGGCTATGTCAACGCCGAGCTCCTCGACGTTGATACCGATATCGCCACCACTTTGAAAGACCGCAAGATCGAAGTAGCCTTCCTGTGCCTGCACGGCAAGTACGGCGAAGACGGCACCGTCCAGGGGCTTCTGGAGCTGCTCCGCATTCCCTACACCGGCTCCGGTGTCCTGGCAAGCGCCCTGGCCATGGACAAGATCCTCACCAAGCGGGTGCTCAGCGCCGAAGGTCTGCCCTACCCCACCACCAAGATCGTCGGCAAGAGCGACTTGAAAGAGACCACCTGGATCGAGGAGCTCAAAGAGAAGCTTCCGGTGATGATCAAGCCTCTGAAAGAAGGCTCATCGGTGGGAGTGCAGAAGATCGAGAAACCCGAAGATCTCGAGAAGATCATCCGCGATACCATCACCGAATATGGCGGCGCCATTATCGAAGGCTATATTACCGGTCAGGAGATCACTGTCGGTGTCCTGGAAGACAGCCAGCGACCCAACGGCAACGGCAATCACCTGGAGGCGCTTCCGATCCTCGAGCTGAGACCGAAATCGAAAGCCGGTTTCTATGATTACGAGGCCAAATATACCAAGGGCATGACCGAGTTCATCCTGCCTGCCGAGCTCAGCGACAGCACCACTGGTCTGGCCAAAGAGCTGGCGGTGAAGGCTTTCCGTGCCCTGTCCTGCAGCGGCTATGCCCGGGTGGATATGATGGTGGACCGGGAAGGAAGACCCTGTATTCTCGAGCTCAACAGCCTGCCTGGCATGACCGACACTTCCGACCTTCCGGCAATGGCCGAGAAAGCTGGTATCTCATACGATGCCCTGGTCGAGCGTATTCTCATGAGCGCCGGCCTCGACAAGTAAATAGAATTGGACAAGTAGATAGAGTAAAAGCTAACTCTTGCCGGTCACCCAGTTGATAAACCGCTGCCAGATGCTTTCGGGCTCGGAGCTTGTTGAAGACCTGGTGGAAGATCGCGGAGCGGGTCTGGATAAAGATCCTGTCCGGTGGCGACCGGAAGTCCTGGTGGCTGATTCCTGTATATCAGACTCCGGCTTATAGACAGGATTGCGGCTCGAGGAGAGGTGTTGCTGCAGGTCGTCGAAAAGCTTTTTGATCCCCGTAGGCATGTCCTCGTCGCTATAGACTTCGCTCTCCGCCCCCCGGGCCTGGGGCAGGCTCTCTGATTTGGCAGCCTTCAATCCTGAGGCCATGATCTTCTGGCTGATGTACTGCTCCTCGCCACCACCCTGGGAACCGGCAAGAACTTCTTCCGGGATGTCGAAATCAGGATGGATCTCCTGATAGATCCGGTAGAGACGGTGCCTGACCAGACGAGCGGTGGCCGGGCGGTCTTCGGGGCTGTGGGCGGTAAGCTCGGTAATCAGACTGTCCAGAGTAGGGAGCAATTCAGGGACTTGCTGGCTGGGCACGCAGGTGAGCAGGGGTCGCGGTCTCACCCCGGTGAGAAGGTGAGAGAGCGTCGCCCCCAGGGCGTAGAGATCGCTTTTCGTCTGGGGCTTGCCGAAATATTGCTCCGGTGGGGAATAGCCGGCGGTCACCACCCGGGTGGCCGAATCCTTGGGCATGAATACCTTGGCAATCCCGAAATCGATAAAGATGATCTGCCCTTCCGGGGTGAGCATTAGATTGCTCGGTTTCAGATCTCTATATATGATCGGCGGCTCCCGCTCGTGAAGATATTCCAGGACTTCGCAGATCTGGATGCCGACTTTTACCGCATCGTCCTGGGAGAAGGGTCCGTAATTCTGGATAATCGTCTCGAGATTGTTTCCCGGCACATAGTCCATGACCAGGAAATAGGCGCCGTCGGCAGTGGCATGATCGTCGAAGAAAGTAACGATGCCCGCATGCTCCAGCTCCTTGAGCAACTGGGCCTCTCGTTTGAAGAGGCGCATGGCTTCTTTGAGCTCTTCATGATCTTCGGTGTCGGAGCGAAGCTGTTTGATCACACACTTGGAGTTTTGATCGTTGCGATCTTCGGCAAGATAAACGACCCCCATGCCGCCCTGGGCGATGGGCTCGCACCACTTGTATCGTTGAAACCAGTCTGAATATGAATCGGTCACGGAAGATCTCGCACCGGGCATCATCGGCCCTTCAATACCCTAGCACTAATGCCAGCAACCTGGAATTGCCGGATCCGGAATTTTAAGAGCCGAAGCATTGACATACATTCGTATGGCAATTATTATAAACAGGTCTCCCCGGACAGATACCGAAGCGAAGAGAAGATAAGGCGGTCAGCTCCGCCGGGAGGATTTTATGAGCTTAGCCAGTATATCTATTGTCGGAAACCTGGTCAGAGATCCGGAAAGAGTCGAGTTCAACGGAGGCCGGGTCAAGTCGAGCATGGTTGTGGCGGTCAACGGTTTCAACCGCTCGAACAAAGAGAAGACCGCCGAGTTCTACAAGGTAGAAGCCTGGGACAAGCTGGCCCAGCTTTCCCTGGACTATTTGAGCAAAGGCAACCAGGTAACAGTATGCGGACGTCTCACCATCGAGCGCTGGATCGACCGGGACGGCAAACAGAGAGCCACTCCCACGGTCCATGCCAGCCAGCTCGCCCTGCCGCCCCGGTCCCGGGATAGTTCCGGTGAAAAGGCAAACATACAATCAGAACCATCTCCCCAGGAAGAGGAAGCTACCAGGGAGTTCTCGGCAACGAATATAGATATTACAGATATAGATATAACAGAGGTCTGCGCCTGATCTTCCGCGATATGGATGAGAAAGGGCTTCCCGGGAGCCCTTTCTTTCTCACTGAATAATCGAAAAAATGGAGCCCTCGAGAGGATTCGAACCCCTGACACCCTCCTTAGGACGGAGGTGTTCTATCCACTGAACTACGAGGGCGGATAAGACCTCATTATATTAGAGTTCCCGAAATCTGCAAGGGCGCCGGCCGATGCCTGACACCACCGACAATACTATAGACCGACGAAAGGATTGAATCCGATTTCGCGTCTTTTCTCAGGGCTGATGCTGGAAGCTGCTGTTTTAGAGATATCCATGATCGGGCTGACCAGAACCGTACCCGCCAGCAAGACCGCGACGGTGCAGGTAAGCAGCGCTGCCCAGGGTCCTTCCTGGGGGCTGCCCACGAAAGCCGGTCGATCTTTCAAGCTGGCCACTACTTTCGAGGGCTCGGGGACGACCATCATGATCACCACCCGGGTGTAATAGTAGATAGCCGGGATGGAGGTGATAAGGGCCACGCCTACCAGCATCCAGCCTATCGGAAGCTGGGCCATGGCATAGTGCTGGGTGGCGGCTGCCGGAAGATTGCTGAGGGCCGAGGACATATCGGTGAGACCGAGACCGGCTTTGAATATGAAGATCTTGGCGAAAAATCCGGCCGGCGGCACCGGCAGCCCTGCCAGGTTGAGCAGGCAGACAGACATCAGAATGGTCTGGATGGGACGTTTGCGGATCAGTCCGGCATAGTCCTCGATGCGATCGCTGCCTGTCTCGTTGCTGAAAAGTATGGCACCGGCGAAGGCACCCAGGTTCATGAGACCGTAGACCACGATATAGAAGAGCATGGACTGCAGGCCTTCGGTGGAGAAAGCCACCAGACCGATGAGCATATAGCCCACATGAGCGATGGAAGAATAAGCGAGCATTCGCTTGAAGGACGTCTGGGCGAGGGCTATAAGATTGCCGGCGATCATCGAGGCCATGGCCAGGAAGCTCACAAGGAACACCCAGTCGGTAAATGCAGAGCCGAGAACTTCGATGAGAAAGCGCATGGCTACCACGAAACCGCCGGCCTTGGAGCCGATCGAAAGGAATGCCGTTACCGGTGTAGGGGCTCCTTCATAGACGTCCGGAGTCCACATATGGAAAGGGACTATCGAAAGCTTGAAGCCGATGGCACTGAGAACCAGGGCCAGGATAAGCATCTTGAGAAGGGTGCCGCTGCCCACAGCCATCATCTGGAGCTTCTCACCGAGAATCTCGAAAGAAGTGCCGCCGGTGATGCCATATATAAATGAAAGGGCGTAGAGCAAGGTGGCGGTAGCGGCAGCCGTGGAAAGCAGATATTTCAGAGAGGCTTCCCCGCTTCGGGCATCGCCCTTGGAAAAACCGGAAAGAAGCACGCAGCAGATACTCAGGGTCTCCAGCGAGACGAAAAGCATGATCAGGTCGGTGGACCCGGCAAGGAACATCACCGCCACCACTGCTGTGAGAAGGATGGCGTAGAACTCAGCGCGGTTGCTCTTGAAATGGTGCTCGTATCCCATTGTCATGAGAATGACTATGAATCCCACCGCCGCTGCGATCAGCCCGAAGATAGCAGTGAGGGCGTCCACGGTGTAAAGACCGCCGAAAGCCTTCTCATTGAGATTGAGCTGCCCTGTGAAAAGGAAGAAGGAGACAGCCAGGGAGACAAGACCCAGCCAGGGCGTGACTGCTTTCTTACTGGGCAGGAACAGGTCCCATACGGATGTAAGGAGGATCGCTATAACCACGACTATCTCCGGTGAGATAAGCGAAACCCCGGTAATATAGGACTCAAGACTGTTCATGAACTCTGGCCACCTTGGCTATTCAAATACTAAAACAGAGAACATTCTACAGGTGTAGGACCGTTGTTTTTATTGTCCCGGAGTCCTCATAGAAGCGGTGCCGGTCCCCTGAAGCCCCACCCTGCTGCTCTATCGAGCTACGGAGCCGTCAACTTAAACCTCTCCAATGGAATTGCCATTTGTTCACACAAGCTTTTCCCGGAATAAATAGTCGATGAATAGCTGATACACTGCCCGGCACTCCGGGATTTAGTATTTCAGCCCGGGGTTTTTTCGGTAAGATAGACATACACGGTGTTTACAAAGAGCATGGCTAAAAAGACTGACAGGGACAGAAGTACCGACACTCTAGACCGGAAAGGACGGGCAATCCTGGCGCTGGAGGACGGGCGGACTTATGAAGGTCGGAGCTTCGGCGCCGCCGGCACCACTGTGGGCGAGCTGGTATTCAACACCAGCATGTGCGGCTATCAAGAAATCCTCACAGATCCGAGCTATGCCGGACAGATAATCACTCTTACATATCCGGAAGCCGGCAACTATGGTACCAATGAAGGTGACATGGAGTCGCGCAGGATATATGCAAAAGGGCTGGTAGTCAGGCATCTGACCGAGAATTACAGCTCCCATGTCGCCCAGGCCAGCCTCGATACTTTCTTGAAGAAGCACGGCATCCCTGGTATCACCGACGTCGATACCCGCTCCATAACCCGTCATATCAGGGACAAAGGAGCGATGCGTTGCACGATCACCACCGAAGTCGGCGAAGATCTGCAAGAGAGCCTGGAGAAAGCCGTGGAGACAGCCAGGCTGGCTCCGGAGATGACCGGGCAGGATCTCACCGCCGAGGTCACCTGTCCCCAGAAATACACCATCGGTGAAGGCAAGTACCGGGTAGCGGTAATTGATTATGGTATCAAGCAGAATATCCTCGAATTGCTCGCCGCCGAAGGACTGCACTTGACGGTCTATCCCGCCGACACCAAGAGCGCCGAGATTCTTTCCGGACGCCCGGACGGCATTTTCCTCAGCAACGGTCCCGGCGACCCCGCCGCCTGCGAAGGGGCCCTCAAAGAGCTGGCAGCGCTTCTCCAGGCCGGCAAGCCGATCTTCGGCATCTGTCTCGGTCACCAGCTCCTGGCGCTTTCCATGGGGGCTCGCACATTCAAGCTCAAGTTCGGTCACCGGGGCGGCAATCAGCCTGTGAAGAATCTGGACACCGGCAAAGTCGAAGTCACCTGCCAGAATCACGGCTTCGCCGTGGATGCGAAATCCTGCCCCAAAGAGCTCAAGATCACCCATATCAATCTCAACGACAACAGCGTCGAAGGATTCAGGCACCAGAGCCTGCCTGTATTCGGCGTGCAGTATCACCCGGAAGCCAATCCCGGTCCCCATGACTCGAACTATCTATTCAGACAGTTCTATGAGTTGATAGACAAATCCGGATCAGGAAGGAGCTAATTTGTACAAACTCGCCATCTTCGACTTCGACGGTACTCTCGTGGACTCTGCTCCAGGAATTGTAGACGTGATGTTCCAGGTGGCGGAGTACTACGACTTTCCCGGCTCGGTGGTGGAGCACTGGAAACAGCTCATCGGTGTGCCCTTGAATGATCAGACCGAGATCATCCTGCCCGGCACCAGCAAGAAATTCCAGGAAGAAGTGGCGGACAAATACAGGGAGTTCTATAACAGCCGCTGTATCGAGCTCTGTCCGCCATTCCCGAGCCTAATGCACATGCTCGAGACGTTACGCAATGCAAACATCACCATTACTATCGCCTCATCAAAGAAAAAAACCATCATCGACCCGGTCCTCGAGCACCTCAATATCCAGGGCTATTTCAGCCTGGTGATCGGCGCCGAGGGCGTCAAACACCACAAGCCGCACCCCGAAGCGGTGCTCAATACCTTGAAACACCACAAATGTTCCCGGGACGATGCAGTGGTGATCGGAGACAGTAATTTCGACCTGGAGATGGCTCGAAATGCAGGCGTGGACGCCATCGGCGTCTCCACCGGCGTGCACGGGCCGGAGATCCTCAGACAGGCGACACCAATCTCGGTAGTCGGCTCCCTGACTGATGCTCTGGAGCTGATTCTGAACGGCCGGAACAAGGTCGCCTGAACGTCTAAAATTTTTTGCAACCACCATCATTACAGGCTTTGATAAGATCTCGGTCTGCCTTTTATTCGGACCCGAGGTTTTTCCAGTCTTAATTATGAAGACCGTGCCTGCTAAATTGCCGGGGGCAATTCTAAAAGCCGCACTGGCAGCCATTCTACTGTGGCAGCCTGCCCTCTGCCTGGCGGCGGATTCTCCTCAGACAATACCAGAACCTGGCATTAAGCAAGAACCTGAGCAAGAGCCGGCTCGCAAGCCCATTGAAGTCACCACCGAAGCCGAAGCGATCAATATCACTTATGACGTCGGTCTGGCCCGGGATCAGGTGAAAGCCTACCCGGACGATCCCGAAGCCCATTTCGTCCTGGCCGTTGCTCTCACCCGCACCAGTCAGGTGGAAGAGGCATGGAAAGAAGTGAACATTTCCCGGCGTCTGGCTCAGAATGTCGGGGGTCCCGAATATTTCAACAAGATGATTGATGAATACGAGGGTATGCTCGTTCATTCTCCCGACGATAACAAAGTCCGCTATCACCTGGCCTGGGCTTATTACATGAAAGCCTACCTGCTCACCGAGTATTCGCGAAAAGTCTATGAGCAGAAAAAACGTCTCGAACTGGCTCAGGCAAAAACTTCGGATAAGCCCGCCGACTGGCAGAGCCAGTGGGTGGATTCGGGCATGAGCGGCTCGGAATCCGGTAAAGACACCGGAGACAAAAAAGCTGCCCTTCCGGCCTCGGGCATGGAGTCGGTAATTGATAAAGCCGAACCACAGGCGGTGCCTGTTATCAAAGGCTATTACCAGAAAGCCCTGGACAGACTCGACGAGATTTTAGCCCGGGAGCCGAAAGATCTCTGGTCGACTCTCTATAGAGCGCATCTCCAGGCCGAATGCACCGGCGATCTCGCGTCGGCGATGCGGGTCTGGAAACGTTGTCAGGAGGACGATCCCGGTTCTCCGGCTCCCTATTTCTTCCTGGGCGAAGGTTATCTCAAACAGGGTAATCTGAGAGAGAGTCTGAGCAATGTCTC
Organism: Cyanobacteria bacterium HKST-UBA02; assembly: GCA_020431945.1. Next base: position 9,808 of record JAGQHH010000161.1, read on the forward strand.
GAAAGCCGTAGCGCTGAGAGCTCTGGGAAGATAGGAAATCAGGAGAGAGCATGTTCTCGAGCATTTTTGTCAAATTGAAGCCTTTTCTCAAGCTCCTCCTCGCCCTGGGAATCGCCGGCGGACTGGTGGGCGCTATTTATTACGCCCAGCAAGAAGCAAACCGTCAGATGGCTGAGTTCGAAATATCCAAGGACAAAGACGGCGCCATGGGCGAAGAAGTCGCGGTCAAAGAATACGAGCTCAAAGAAGTGGACGAGAATAACCAGGTACGGTGGCAACTCAAGGCCGCCAGCGGCATCCTCGAGCCCAGGACCAAGGACGTCGACTTAAAAGGAATAGAAGTCAAGTATTATAACGAAGGTCAAGTAAGTTTAAACATCCAGGCTCCGGTGGGCAAAGCGAACGAGCTCACTCACATAATCCTGCTCAAATCGGACAAGGACAACAAAGTACTTGCCATGGGGGTCTCAAACCAGACCAAGATGGAAATGGCGGAGATGGAATTAAACAAAAAAAATCAGTTCAAGGCTACCGGGGGTGTTAACATCGAGTGGCCCGGGGTAGCCAAGGTGACAGGAGACTCCGCCGAAGGCGTGATTTCGCAGGTAAAGCTCATTGAGCACATAGTTCTCAGGGGGCATACCCACTCGACGTTAGGTATGTGAAGACTAGAAAGCACTCAGAGATGTCAAAAGCAAACAAAGTCCCTCAGCTACTAATATCCGGCACCTACCTCCTCTTCGCCAGCTTCGGCAGCCTGGCTCCGGCTCTGGCTCAAGAAGCCGCCGGCGGCGGTCCTATAGATATAGTCGCCGACGAGCAGGAGTTCGCCGAGGACCATGTTCTGGCCAAGGGCAAGGTGCGGGTCACCCAGGGCGATACCATCATCGACGGACCGATTGCCAAACTCTTCCGGGACGAAAGCGGTGCCGCCAGCAAAGCGGTTTTCACCGGCAGCCCCAGGCTGGTTCAGGGCAAGAGCAAGATCAATGCCGCCCGCCTCACTTTCGAGATCAAGACCTCCCGCATCCTCGCTGAAGGAAACGCCCATTCCGAGGTCTATACCGATGACGATTCCGCAGTATCGGACAAGCCTGCTGGCGGTCCGGGCTCGGACAAAATCATCACCGATTCGCAGATGCAGGAATATGAGCGCGAATCCGGTCGTTTCGAAGCCCATGGCAATGTCCGGGTGGTGACCGGGGATATCAAAGTCAATTCCAAGCATATGAAAATCGTCTACGGCACCAACCGCAAGCCCGAAGCAGCCATATTCACCGGCGACGCCGTGGCGGTCCAGAATAAGAATGTCACCCAGGCGGACTCCATCACTTATTTCCTCACCACCCAGAGACTCCAGGCCACCGGTCATGTGCGCTCCCGGGTGATTGAAGAGAAAGAGAAAAGCGATGCCGGCGAGTCCGGGGATACCAGAAAAGCCGCCGCCGAGAATGGCGAGAAATTCGTGAGCTTCGGTGGCTCATCGGGTAGCACCGAACAGCCTATCCTTATATATTCGGATGCCCAGGACTATAACAAACAGACCAACCGCATGGACGCCGTGGGCAATGTCCGCATCTATTACGAAGATTCGGTGGGCAAGGGACCGCGAGTCGCCATGCTCAAGGACTCCGAAGGCCGACCCGAGCGCCTGATCTTCACCGGTCGCTCCCAGGTCACCCAGCCCGGGCGCAAATGGATCGGCGACAAAATCACTTTGATGGTGGCCGACCGCAAAGTCCTGGCCGAAGGCAATACCAAAGCCGTGATCGTACAGAACAAACCCAAAGAAGAAGGGCCGGGCAAAGCAACGCCGGCTAAAAGCAGACCGGCAGGGGGCCGCACCCAGCTGGCCGAAGACGGCAAGAACCCGCTCTAGAGAAACCAGGAAAACAGTCATGACCCAGACCCTGACAGGACCAAGCCATTCCACCACTCTCAAGACCCTCAAGATTGACGGTCTGCAGAAGAGCTACGCCGGCCGGCGCGTGGTCGATGGTGTCAGCTTCCATGTCAATCGCGGCGAAGTCGTCGGTCTGCTCGGTCGTAACGGCGCCGGAAAAACCACTTCTT
>JAGQHH010000162.1 GCA_020431945.1 Cyanobacteria bacterium HKST-UBA02
CGTCATCGGTGACATCATATATCATGCCACCCTGCGGTTGGTGGTATGCGAAAGGTCCATCGTATTCGGCTCCGAGAAGTTTCAATACTCCGCTTCTGGTGCTGCCCTCTAAGGCTCTACCAACAACGATGAGATCTGCAAGGCGGCTTCGCTCCTGAGATGTCTTTGCAGAAGGCCAGGAACGCAATGCTGCTCTACCAGCCTTCAGCTGACTAGGACTGGGAGCCGACGTCATAATAAACTTCCCGGCATCTTCTTCTAGAGGGTTGCGCGCCAGGTGCCGGTCGCCTCCCATGCTATGACGAATGCTCGAGAAGAAGCGATTGGCAAAATCGGACAAGCAGGGGCCGGTCGCGAAAACAACGCCCACCAGGCACGAGATGACTACAAAACTCAGACCAATTCTGACCATATGTTGAGTATACTCCTCACAGCAGGAGACAGCTAAAGAGCAGCCTCCACCATTTTGGGAAACAGACATCTTAGACCTGGAAGCAACGACTCCCGGTAGGATCACAGGAAGCAGCCAATTGAGCTCGAAACTCACCAGCAGACCACGACACCATCGGAGCATATCGCTTTCTTTTGCAGCCATCGCGATTGTTGCTATCTCCGCAGTCCTGGGCTTTGCAGCCGGAGCATCTAACGCGGATAGCAATGGAGCAGTACAAGCTTGGACCTTCGATAGCGCTATCGAAGCAGAAAGAAACCGGAAAAACGATGAAGCGATAAAGATCCTCGAAGCGCTGCTGCGCGAGCATCCCCGGGACCCGCAATTGTTGAACGCCCGCGGAACAATGCGCTGGAAGTGCCAGGGGAATTGGGAGGGCGCGCTGGAAGACATATCGAGAGCCATTGAAATTTCGCCGAAGTTCTATCCGGAGTTCTATCTAAATCGAGCAACGCTATACGGTGCAAACAGAGAATACGACAAACAAAAATCAGACCTGGAAGCGTATTCACAGCTCCACGACGAGCTAGGCAAAGTCAAATGGCCCTCGATAGACTCTGCAGGTCACGGCGACCTGGCACTGTTTGAGAATCACTGAGTCACGACTCCTCCGCCGAATCTTCAAACGACGAAATTACGAGGCCTCCCGTGCTAAACTCCTTCAAACCGATTTGATTTGCAAGCGAGTAGCTGGAGCCATGCCCGAGCAATGGGAGCGACTGCGAAATTGAAACGATATCCACACACGCAAGACCACCAGAATCATGATGGACATCAGTGGTTGGACGATCTGCTGGATGACGTAGTCGCCGGGCGTATTGAAAAGGGAATAAGCCCCGAAATTGATCGAGTGACCGCAGTTTCTCCGGACCTCCAGATCGCGGTGCTAAAAGCATGCGTCGAGCGAATGCCCTGGTATAGAGAAAACAAGCTCGAGCGCGAAGGCTCTACCTGCTATGTCATTGCCTGCTATCTCTACCATTGCGACTTACCATTCTCCGAAGCAGACATTTGCTCGCTCCTGAAGCTATCAAAACATCGATGCGGTCATGGAGAAGACGTTGTGGAGCCCTTCGACCTCATGTACTACTATGTGCGCGAGCACGGCGCCACGGCTGCCCTCATGGACGCGACCAGACAATATGCCGCGAGCCTCGCCAAAGTCAAGTCGATTCGAGCCCAGAATGCTAGAACAAACAGTGCTCTGGTGCTTCTTCTGGACCGAGATCGGCTGGAGCCCCCTGATAAATGCTGGAGCGACCGTTTTCGCACCGGGCTCCGCGCCCTGCCGGACGAAGAACTTCGCCACTGGGAACGCCTGGTCTTGGACCTCAGTCCGACAATGCGCACAGAAATGCCGAAAAGCGCGAGAAAAAGACTGGAGTACTTCCTCGAATGTGTTGCTCCGGAGACCGTGTTGAAGCGCCTTTCAGAGTGGCTGCCTGACCCTGAGCAGAGTTCTGTTGCTCGCATCGACACCGGTGGAAGCCACTTCCTGAAGCACCTCATATGGTTGCTGGAAGTCATCGCCGATGATACCGAGTACGCAAGCGTGGCAGACTCTCTTGTTTGCCGGCTGCCCGCGCTCGATTGGAAGCCCGGAGCCAAGGCGCAGAAAGCCCTGCTCGCCTCTGCATTCTATCTCGTAAAACGTCCGCCCGACGTAAGCTGGCTCCCCTTGAAGAAAATCGAAGAATGGAATCGGAAGGTCCAGAAAAACGCCTTTACGGGCTCAAAGCTGGAGGGGCTGATCAGCCAGTACAGGAAAGAACACAGCCTGGCGATACCATCCGACTAAAGAGACAGGGACATCACTTTGTTGACCTACCATTCGGGCTGACGCCCAATGAGACAGGCGAGCTGCCAACAGAGATAGTGGTAACTTTCGAGCCGGCTTTGAGGCTACCTAAACGAATCCTGGATACTTGAACGGATTGCTGGAGTTCTTTGATAATGTGTTTTCTTTTCATGGTCCTGCTCTCGTTGATGTCGCCTGTTTTCAGAATAGGGGCCAGATGTTAGAGAATTGTGAGGGACGTGACGAGCCCGTAGCACCGGACGGTCACGATAGCGTTATTTTGGTCGCAATATCTAAACATTACTTCCTTAGCAAAGACTTCATCGCTCATCCTGCAGGAATACTAATGCACTCCTGAAGTGGAACGCGAATTCAACACGAGCTCCACCGATATGCCGAAATGGTCTGAGGCCCACACGCCATCGACTGAATCCTGAAGGACCCGGTGCTTCTGGATCGTCACACCGTCAGAGGCGAAAACCGCATCGATACAACGACACGGGATTCCCAGCAGATGCTGAGTCAGGGACAGCTTGGACGACTTCTCGTGGAGCTTCTGCGTGTTGGTCAACTCGGACGCTTCGAAGACTTTCCAGGCTGAGCTACCCGGCCCACAATTGAAATCACCGGCGACCAGCCGTGTCGCGCCCGGGCATAGTTCGCTCATCCTGGTCACGACCAGAGCCGCGGCTTGTTTTTGCGCGAATGGATTGAGCGGAAAGTGAGTATTGAACAGCCAGAATGTCGTACCGGTAATCGAATCGTTGAACTGAGCCCAGGTGCAAATGCGCTTGTAAGGACCGTCCCAGGTCGCCTGAGGCGTCTCGGGAGTGTCACTCAGCCAGAACGTACCAGACGATTGCACGCCGAATCGATCTTTTCGATAGAAGATCGGGCAGTGCTCGCCCTGTGCCTTTCCATCGTCACGACCGACACCGAGTCGGTCATAACCAGGTAGTGCCTTCTCTAGATCGAGAAGTTGTCCGGGCAATGCCTCCTGCAGGCAGATGATATCCGGCTTCTCACCGACGATTGTCTTTATAACTGCAGGTTTTCTCTTAGTCCAATTGTTTCCGACGATTGGAGCATCCGATCCTACCTGGATGTTCCAATCCAGAAGCGATATAGTCTCGGAGTCCCTGGCAACTGCGCTGGTCATCGTAGTGAGTAGAGAAAGGAGGAGAAGGACTATTACTACTCGGAATCTTCGGGAATACATGGCGGCTGTCCGCAAGCTAGAGCAAGTGACCAGTATATACTCTAAAGTCCGTCCGTGAGGCCAACGACCTTTTTTCGTCACCTCACAGGCACCGGTCAGATCTGGTCGCTGTGTTCTAGCATGGCAAAGCCCAGTGACCTTTCACTAGCTAGAAACGAGAGTTCAATCGAAAATGTATGACCTGCTTATCTTCGATTCGAGTGTCGCATCCTCCGACAAATCGAAGTTCGAGTCATGGCTACAGCAAGAGTTGAAGCGGCATCAACTTCCCCCGGTGACGGTGGCTGAAACCAGCACCTTTCTACGCTCCTGGTACCTTGCTGTCACTAGCAAGAACCCTAACCTAGCGGCCGAGACCAGTTCTACTGATTACTCGATTCAGCAAAATAGTATTTTGGCGACTATCTCCTGGCCACTTGCCGAAGAAGCGAGAGAAACATCTATGAAAGTCGCTGCCGCCTGCGGAGTCGGGGTAGTGGAAGTAAGCAACGAATCGTCAGAAGTGTGGTTGCCAGATAATTCGGGGTCCTTGAAACTGGCTTTCTACATTGATTGACTGGATAGACAATCGCGGAGCCAGACACGAGATTTTCCTCGAGGCAGGATCGCCTCTCTGCAGCGTGTGGAATGCCATTCGAACAGCGATATTGATTTGTTGAACAGACTCGATTCGCGGTCAAGTATTTTCAGAAATCGTACTTCTTGTCCGCGATCCAGTAGCCATCCGTGCCGATCTCCACTATCGACTTTGCAGGAATTTTGGAGCACACCAAATCACGTTGAAACAATGCTCCCACAATCAAACAGACTGAAGCCGTCAAGATAGAAAGACCTATAACAACGAACCGCCTGCGCCGGGAGTATACGTCACGACCGACTCCGAACCCTACACCGAAGATTATCGCGAACAGGAAGAGCATGACCGAAAAGAGGACGTTTATGAAACTCTTTACAGTCACTTCAGCCGGATCCACGCCCGGCACCATCACAGCCGTCGCCGGATCGTCCGGCTGATAGAAGACCTTGTGCTTCGATCCCACCTTGTAGACCGCGGCACGATTGTTCGCCTCGGTCCCGTCCGACATGTACTTATCTAGAATTGTCTCGTTCGAAATCCGGTCGGAGCGATGCTTCTCTCCGTTCACATCATATTCGTAGGCGACACTCAATGAATAGGTGCTGTCACCGTCCTTCTCTTTCCAGGAGTCGAGCTTGCTCTCGACAATAACGCCCTCGGTGGTCGGCCAGTCGACACTCGCCGCCATTGACTGCACATGCTTCAGATCGGCATCGAGATCCTGGAAGCCGGTCCATCCAAGATAGACCGATCCAGCGACCATAAGAAAGACCAAAACCCTGGTGAATTTCGACATTCCGGAATCTTAGCACGCGTCGAGCAAGTCCCAGTCGACAAGCGCTCCGGAAAGCTCAGAAACAATGGTCTTTCGGGATTCCAGGTGGCGTCGGAAAGAACATTATTCTCTATACTATAACTACGGATCCTCAAGATCATGACCCATGCTGAATACGACAAGGAGAGGTTTTGATGGTAACCGACAGATACAAAGCGCTTATAGACCGCTTCCCACTCGTCCCGATAAAAAACGACTCTCATTTGGACAAAGCGCATGAAGTAGCGCAAACTCTGATTCGTAGAGGCTCGGACATCAAGTCCGATGAAGCCGAGTACCTGGAAGTATTGCTCAGCGAAATCGGCAGGTATGAGAGTAAGCACCATGCTCTCGAGTTTGCTGATATGGCTCCCCATGAGCTTTTACAGTCGTTCATCAGTGATCACGGGCTGAAACAAGTGGATCTGCAAGCCGTTCTAGGAGTGTCTTCTGGGGTCATGAGCGAACTGGTATCCGGCAAGAGAGAGCTAACCAGGGAGCACTGCGTCAAACTCGGTCATCACTTCAAAGTGACACCAGCTCTATTTCTCCCCAAGCTGTATGCATCCTGACAGCAGCTCCTGCCGTTACTTCTTCGGGCTCAGTTTGTTGTCCTGCTGCATAGCGTAAAGAGTCGTGAGATCCCGGAAGGCGCTGCCGGGGCGACCGCTGAAGCTATCCATGGCGGTCTGGGACTGCGAGTTCATATCATAAACGTCGTGCCGGTCCTTGAAGAAGACAGCATTCGGGCTATTGAGAATCTTCATGTCCATGAGGTGCTCGGTGTCGAGCTCCTTAGGACCGGAGAACACGCCGCCAATCTCGAATTCCTTCTGAATAGTAATCTCGAGTTGAGGAAGGCTCGGATCGGCACTACGGTCCCTGTCGTTGAGCTCCTTCATTTCCCTGGCCATCTGAACGCGCTCCTCGATGGGCATGCTGTTCAAGATGGTGGTAACGCTCTCGCCGCGCTCGACTTTACTGGTAAGCTCCCGGACTTGGGCTTCATGACTTTGATCTCCAGACATCGGTACTCCTCCTGGCACAAAGAAACAACTGACCCGATTGTCCGACCGTGAAGTTACCGAGTCGTTAAAAGCCCGCCCAGAGAGGAGCCGGGGGTCTATGATAAGACCGCCCCGGATCGTGGAATTTATTTGCCAGGATGAGTAGATTTGTTGTTATTGGCTGTTTGCTGCTTCTCGCGACGCTTTCGTCGCCAGAATCGATTGCCCAGCAAGCTAAATCCCCGGATCGACCGATCGAGGACAAATGGGCGCTGGTGATCGGGGTGGGGAAGTTTGCGGACCCGAAGATTCCGACTCTGCGGTACTCGGCAAAAGACGCGAAAGACTTTGCCGACTTTCTAGTGCAGAAAGGGCACTTCGCCAGGGACCATGTCCTTCTTCTCTGCGACGAGAAAGCCACCTATGAGAACATCAAGATGGCAATCGGCGACAGGTGGTTGCCTCAGCGTGCCCTGAGCAACGATCTCGTCCTGATCTACGCTTCGACCCACGGCAGCCCCAAAGAAATCGATGTCGGCAAAGACAACT